>WJLZ01000117.1 GCA_014728215.1 Chitinivibrionales bacterium | reverse complement strand
TTTGTCCGAGAGTGAGAGTTTTTCCTGCCGTCGAAGCCAGTCATCGGCCCATTCTTTAACTTCAAGACCGCTGGTATCCATACCCCTGACACCATTAACATTTGCCTTATTCATAATTGCCTTGATTTCGGGAATACTCCCTGCAGCTCCCGAGAGGGAAACGTTTCCGTTATGAACCTTGACTTTATAATGTTCTTCCTGAAGCGCCGGGTCAATTTCAATACGACGTACAATATCGGCCCTGATATCATCATCAGACCGCTCTTTTTGAGGCTGAATTAAAATCTCATTTTCAATTTCAACGATGCCACTTACCCCCTTTGCTACTTTCAGGGCCAGTAACATTTGGCTCCGCGACCCAACAGTGCCTTTAAGCACAACCCGGCCTTTTCTGACTTTAACCGAAATATCCTGTTCCTTTAATGCCGGATCCAGTGCAATGGCCGAGAGCAAGGAGCTTTTTATTTCAGAATCGGTGCGATCAATCGGCCGTATTTTAATGCGATTGACTACACCGCGCACCCCCTTTATTGTCTCTGCTATCCTTTCAGCCCGATCACGGGAAAGCAGATTGTCCACATAGCCGCTCATGATCACGATACCTTTTTTGGTTGTTATATCGATTAAATGAGACGAAACAGCATTATCCCATTTAAGATCCGATTCAACAGCCCTGGTAATCGTACTGTCGGCGATAGCAGAAACCACTGTATCTGCATAAGATATAGAAGAGCCCAGTAACACTAAGAAACCAAGTATCATAATTTTCTGTTTCATATAATCCTCCCTTCACCCAACTGTTCGCAATATCAATGCCAACCTCCCCTAAACCGAACCCTGCAAGCCTACTTTGCAGATATTGAGAATTATTTTCCCGTTTTCGACAACCTAATTCCCGAAAATGATAATCCCATATCGAATTCGGAATAAAAAGCTCCTCATGGATTTTGGCATATTATTCGCATTAATATGAATGGTAATTCAATAGTTACTTCAGTATCCGAATGGGGGAAGCATGGTAAATGCAATATGCTTAATCAAGGCAAACAGACGAAGCATAAATTCAGTTGCCGAAAAACTCGCAGCCGTTGAAGATATCTCGGAAGTCTACTCGGTTGCAGGGAAATATGACCTTGTAGCGATAATCCGTGCACCGTCAAACGAAAAACTGGCTGATATTGTCACCAATCATATGCTGAAAATTGAAGGTATAATTGAAACTGAAACGATGATTGCTTTCCAATGTTTTTCCCGACATGACCTGGAAAGCATGTTTTCCATAGGTTTTAAAGAAAAGAAACAATAGTGGAAAATTTAATAGTGGAATACGGATATGCTTCTTAAAAGCCCGAATTTTGAAAACAGAGGGAAAATACCCCGGAAATATACTGCCGAGGGTAATAATATCAACCCCTGTCTTACCATCGAAGAAATACCCGGACAGACTCAAAGCCTGTGTATCAGTATGGAAGAGCCTGAGAAAAATCTGACTCACTGGCTGATTTTCAATGTCCCTGTGTTAGATTTTATCGAAGAAAACGCTCATATTGGTATTGAAGCGATCAACGATTTTCTGACCTATGAATATATTGGGCCGGGGCCGCAGCAAAAAGAACAGCATCTGGTGTTTTATGTCTTTGCCCTCGACTCGGTGCTTACAATCGGTTATGGCAAAAGCATCATTGAAGTCAAAATTGCAATGCGAAACCATATTATCGCCACGGCAGCGCTTGAAGGCATCTATACGGGGTCCAGATCAACGATACGACAATGTGAGTAATGTATCAGAAAGCTCTTTACTAATATTCTCAGAGAGGTGGTTTTTAATGGATTTAATGTTGAAAAATAAAGTTGTTTTAATAACCGGCGGTGCTGCAGGAATAGGAAAAGCAACAGCATTTGCTTGTGCCCGTGAAGGAGCCACTGTCGTTATTGCCGATATCCTGTATGAGGAAGGAAAAAAGGTAACCCACAAAATAGAGGAAATGGGAAAGAAAAGTATTTTTGCTACCACGGATGTATCTCAGGATGGCGATGTAAAGCAACTCATCCGTCAGATAGTGGAGATGTACGGCAAACTCGACTGTGCCGTCAACAATGCCGGTACCGAAGGTGAACAAGCCACCACTGCGCTTACCTCAGAACAAAACTGGGACAAGGTGACGGGTGTCAACCTCAAAGGGACATGGCTCTGTATGAAATATGAGATCGAGCAGATGCTTAAACAGAATGGCGGCTCGATCGTGAACATGTCTTCAGTAGCAGGGGTTATTGGTTTTGAAGGTATTTGCGCATATTCTGCATCAAAGCACGGAGTTATCGGGCTTACCAAGACCGCCGCCCTCGAATACGCCAAATCAGGCATCAGGGTTAATGCCGTATGTCCGGGCATAATTGAAACAGATATGGTGAAACGGTTCGTGGGCGATGATCCCGAAGCTGCTGCGAGCTTTGTATCAAATGAACCTGTTGGTCGAATGGGAAAGCCCGAAGAAGTCGCCGAAGCGGTTATCTGGCTCTGTTCAGATTCATCGTCCTTTGTAACCGGTGAATCGATGATCATTGACGGGGGCATGACTGCACGGTAATGACATTAAAAAGAAAGAGGCTCAGTATGGATTCTCAAAAAGAGAGCAGTACAAATAAAACAGCTCAAAAATCATTTATTGAAAAGGTGGAGCAAGATAATCTTATTTACAGCAAAAAAAAGCATAAATATGTTCCGGCAGCTGAAGCCCGGGAAGAAAAGAGAACGGGGGAAAGGAAAATGAATAGATAACAGAACGTTGGTGTTTGTGCCGGAAAAAAACTTCTTATTTTAATTCGTTTTCATTTCTCAGAAGCCCGAGACGCTCTGCCCGTTCCCGCCATCGATCGCGGGCATAGGCCTGCATATCTTCGACAGTATCCATTTCATCGACAATTTCCATCCCCAGAAGCGTCTCGATTATGTCTTCCATAGTGACAATACCCGCCAAGCCGCCATATTCATCGATAAGCACGGTGATGTGCTCATGACCTTTGAGGAGCTTTTCAAGAAGCTCTTCGACATTTAATGATTCGGGAACAGTAAGAATTTCCCGCTTGAAATCACATAACTGCTTTTGAGGTTTATCGCGGGCAACCCAGTCCAGGAGTTCACTTTTAAGAACGTAACCGGTAATATCTTCCGGAGCGTTTTCCCGATGCACAAGGATCCGGGATACCGGTAAATTTTTATCGGCTACCGAACCAACTGTTTCGGTCTGGGGATAGGAAATCAAAACCGGGCGGGGAGTCATGATATCTTTGGCTTGCAGCGACCTGAAACGGATAAGGTTTTTAAACACTCGTGATTCCTGACCGCGCAGAATTCCTTCTTTCAGACTCAGGTCGACCTGAGCATTCAGTTCTTCCCGGGTCAAAGCTCCTGTATTCCCCTTGCGTCCAATTAACTTGGTCAGGAAACGGGAGAGCAGGGTAAGCGGATACATAAGAAAGACTACAATTCGCATTGTCTGGGTGGAGGGGATAACCAGCAAGCGCCAATAGCTTGCACCAATGGTTTTAGGTATTATTTCAGAAAAAACAAGTATCAGAAAAGTCAGTATTGCTGAAATCAAACCAACCGATGCTTTGCCGAAAACAATCTGGGCCTGGGCGCCAACGCCGGCTGCACCAATGGTATGGGCAATGGTGTTCAGGCTCAAAATAGCCGAAAGAGGTTTGTCGATATCGGTTTTGAAGGCCAGGAGCTTATTCCCCGCTGATGGATTTTTCTGTTCTAATACTTTAATATAGGCAGGTGAAACGCTCAACAGGACAGCTTCAAGCACCGAACAAATAAACGAAATAATAATTGCAGATATCAGATATATTATCATTAATGCCATAGGACAATATTTCCAGCTGTGGGTTGGGAAATCATATATGTTGAGTTTCCAGTTTTTCGAGGGGATACCAGTAAGCATATTTCCGTACCACCGATTCGAACACCTGATCATCCCAGGGGTTCATATAATCGATAATGGCATCTTCATCGGGGAAAAGATCACCACAGTACCGGGGGGTAACATAATCGGGCACAATACCGACGTAATCGGTTCCCTTGCACATGGCCAGCAGTTCAGAAGCCTTTAAAAGACGGAATGGGATTGCAGCCTTCCAGAGGGCAACAGCCATACGAACTGTTTCAGCGGCGCGCACCCGGCCAAAGCCGGACAACGAGAGATACCAGGGGTCTCTGGTACTATTCACTATCAGTGATATGTGACTCGTAGTACCCCCTCGGCATATTTCCCATGGATGACCACGATGGTTTCGGTTGGCAAACCACTCATAAAATGCTTCAGGCGAATCGCCGGATACTTCCAATAACCCCTCATCCCGGCCATCAGCCATCCGTTTATACTTTTGACGAGGAGTCAGTTTTTCATCATGACCAAAATAATCATTGGCATCATAACATATCTCACAATACCCGAAAAAATCGTCAGCAGTCATCCTGAAGAGAGGATTATTCCGATTAATATTATTTAATGCCCTCTCAAGGGTATGGATTATCTCATCACCAAGTTCTCTATCCAAACGCTCGAGATCCGGAATTTGTTTCCATAAAAAATGACGGCTAATCCGGCCGATACGCTTTCGCAAAGGTAACTTTTCTTCAACATTTCGATTATATGCATCAGGGTCTTTTAAAAATGCTTCGATTTCCCTTTTTATCCTCCCCTCAAGCCACCGGAGCAAAACTTCTCCTTTGGGGGTATTGAGTGCTCCACCGATTATTTCGCAGGTATCGAAATTATACAGAAAATGCAACGCTGTATTGATCAATACACTGAATTCGTTTTCCTGTAAAATAAATGTGACCTTAATCCACTCTTCTTCATAAGGATATTCCATTACCCAGTATTCTTCAAGTTCTTCATGAGATTCAATTTCTTCATGCTCGAGCATTTGCTCGTATTCTTCATCGGTGGTATAAGCGGAAATCGGACCTCGTTTCAGAACAAACCAGAGGTTCCATGTTTTATTATATTGTGTGGTTTTGGGTTTGATGGATTCCTGCAGGAGAGTACGTATTCTCGGGAGAATCGAATCACAGATATTGCATCGATATGCTTTATTGTTACAATCGATATATTTGCTCTCCCCGCCGGCCGCTTCAATTATTGCATCAAGCTGGGGAATAAAAAGTTCGGCGTTTTTCATTCATTACCGCTTGAGTTTTTATTGTCAAACCTTATAATAATAAAGATCCGGATTCTCCTTTTAAATAGGCGGCAAATTTAATGCCAGCGTTCGTCTCAGTATATCCACAGGCAGGAGATGCCATTTTTTTGCAAATACTATAACATCGATATCGAATTTGCAAAAAATCACACAAATGTTTCCGGTGTACTCTGCCTGCGAACGTGATCGGGTTCTGTTCCATCCATGGCTGAGATGACGATTTTGTGCACTGAAGGCCAACACATTACTATATTATAACAACTGGCATCATAATTGCTTAACAACAGGCAAACAAAAATCTAACATTTAATCTAACGGTAAAAAACATAAGATGTTCCAGGAAGACCCCACATCTTTTGGCGCAGACGGACACTCACTGTTAACGCCTGTGGTGACATCTCAAACAAACGCTGCATTCTCCATTAAATACGATCGGACGCCAGACCGGTACCAACAAAAGTATGGTACTGTGGGCACTGCCGATAAACTCATTTCCTATTTATACACAATCTTTCGGAATAGTCAAAATTCGAAACTGCAGAAATATGTCGATACATTGTTTGCGCTGGTCTTTGAGAATGAACGTGCTGTTTTGAAATTGCTGAATCATTTAAAAAATCTTGGTTCAGACTATTTTGCTCATCATATGCGTGTCGCTCGAAATTGTGCAGTAATCGCCCATAAACTCCGGTTGGAAACAGGGACCACAAAAAATTTATTGATAGCGGCACTTGCTCATGATATCGGAAAATTGGATTTACAGCATACCCTCTTATTGAAAAAAACACAATTAACCCCCCACGAATTCGAACGGATAAAAGATCATGTCCATTTCAGCGCCCGTCACCTACAGCTCTATAACGAGATCAATAATGTGAATGAGATATGCGCCACCATACTCGCTCATCACGAAAACTATAACGGCAGTGGTTACCCTCTTGGTCTTTCGGGTCAAAATATTCCGGTTGGGGCACGCATTATCAGAATTATCGATGTATACGATTCCTTGCTCTCCCAACGGGTTTATAAATATTGTTACCCACATAAACTGGCAATCGGAATAATGAACAAAATGGCAAAAGACTGCTTTGACCCGGCCATATATAAAATCTTTACCGCCAATATCAAATTGTTTCAGTATATTAATTGTGACACCATAACAAAAGCCACCCGAAGCCTCTTTACATCAAATATTCTCAGCGACCGCGATAAAAAGCTTATGCGATCATCCGAATAATCTATTTGCATAAGTGCAAAAGCCTTTGTCATTTTTGAGAAAGGCCCGACAACAGCACTCCTCAGATATACTTCGAACCCCCTCAACGACCAAGTACTCCTATAGCCCCACGGTGGCATAATGCTTGCATATGCTTTTTTCTATGTTTAACCTACAACGACATATGCAATTTTTGCAGATTCTGCTTTTGTGCATTGTGCCGATAGAAACACGGGCACAGTATTTCGGACGAAACAAGGTTCAGTATGAAAATTTTGATTTCAACGTCATGCATGCCGATCCTTTTTCGATTCACTATTATCCTGAAGAATTGACTGCTGTAAGCGACGCCGCCCGGATGTTGCAGCGGTGGGATAAACGATATGCTACTCTTTTTGATACGGGTCTTTCATCGGGCCAGCCGATTGTCCTTTATGCCAATCATGCCGATTTCCAGCAGACCAATGTCATCTCCGGTCGTATCCCACAGAGTACCGGCGGTGTTACCGAAGGATTGAGAGAACGAGTGGTTATTCCTCTCACCGGAATTTATGCCGAAAATGACCATGTCCTCGGACATGAACTGGTCCATGTTTATCACTATGCGCTGATGAAATCGCTTCCCCGGGGCTTACAGTCTTCACGCAATATTCCTCTCTGGTTTATCGAGGGGATGAGTGAATATTTATCGGTCGGCTCCAGTACTCCATTGACGGCTATGTGGATGCGGGATGCTCTTATTAACAACGACCTTCCAACCATCGAAAAGGTATCCAGGGATCCATCCTATTTCCCCTACCGCTACGGGCACGCGATCTGGGCCTATATTGGTGGCACCTGGGGAGATACAATCGTTCCCCGTCTCTATTACAGCTCTCTTAAATCGAGTTTCCGCCGGGCCGTCGAAAATGAGCTGGGTATTGATGTCGATTCCCTTTCTGTTCTGTGGCGGAAGGCAATAAAAAATGAATTCGCCCCCGATCTCAAGGGAAGAATCAATCCGTCGGGTTACGGCACGCCGGTTATTACGGGTGAAGGGGGGCTCAATCTTTCACCATCAGTCAGTCCGGACGGTAAATATGTAGTCTTCTTTTCGCGCCGCAATATATTCACCCTTTCCCTTTACCTGGCGAATCTCAAGACCGGTAAAATTGTGAAACAACTGGTTCGAGCCCAGACTAATGCACATTTTGATGCCCTCCAGTTTACCAATACCTCCGGAACCTGGTCACCCGACGGCAGTAAATTCGCATTTGTTGTTTTTAAAAAGGGTGATAACTCGATCCGGGTCATTAATATCAATACCCTCAAAACCGAGGGAACCTATCAATTCGATGAACTTGAGGCGATTACCGGGATTGCATGGTCACCCGACGGTAACAAGCTTGCCGTTACCGGAACCGACGGCGGTATTGCAGATCTGTTTCTCTATAATATCGACGCCGATTCCCTTACCAGGCTTACCAACAACCGCCATGCGGAATTGCAGCCATCGTGGTCGCCTGACGGCAGCACCATTGCATTCATCACCGACAATCATCCGTCAACAAGCTTCGATTCCCTGCTGTTCAGCCGTCCACAAATTGCGCTGTACAATCTTTCGGAACAAAAAACAACACTCTATGGCTTCGGCCCCTGGTGCAAGCATATCAACCCGCACTTTTCTTCCGACGGCAAAAGCATCTACTTTGTTGCCGATCCCGACGGTTTCAGCGATATATTCCGTTATTCACTCAAAGAAGACACCTATTATCGCATAACCAATATCGCAACCGGGGTATCCGGGTTGACCGACTTATCACCCGCATTGAGTGTATCAGGCAATGACGATAGTCTTGTCTTTACGGTATTCGAAAACCGGGAATATAATCTCTATTCGCTCACTCAGGAACGTATTGAAGAAGAAGTGATTCAAACCGATCAGTTGCACTCGTTCATTGCAGCAACCACTCTTCCTCCCCATAACCCCCAAGATCCCGGTCTTATCGATACCTATCTCAATAAACCCTGGTTTTCTGCGATAGCGACAAAATCTTATTCAGTCGACGATTACGAAGCCGATCTATCGTTTTTGTCGGTTGGACGGTTGTCCGCCGGTGCGGCAATCGACCAGTCGGGAAGTGCACTAGGAGCAGGAGCACACCTTTTATTCAGTGATCTTCTTTCTAATCACCTTCTTGCCGTAACCGCTCAAATAAATGGCTCATTCGAAGATGCTGCGGGGCAGATTGTCTATCACAATCGCGCTCAACGGTTGAACTGGCTTGCAGGTGCCTCACATGTCCCCTATCGTGACGTACAGATTACATCGGAAACAGATACCATGCTGATTGATAGTCAGCGAACCAGTGTTGAAGAAATCACCATTGCCGAACGTCGCACCTTTACCGAAAAGGCTACCGCTGCGCTTGAATTCCCGTTCAATGTCAATCGTCGGGTAGAATTTTCAACCGGCTACACACGGATCTGGTCCAAAATCGAAGGAACCACCTATTTTGTTCATAACGATCAGATTATCGATTCATCGAAAGAAACACCGTCTGCTCCAAAACCGCTTAACCTTATCCAATCTCCGGCAGCACTGGTTGGCGATTTCTCCATTTTCGGATTCACCGCACCGATTGAAGGAAGACGGTACAGGATCGAAGTCGAGCCGACAGTCGGCACGCTGAACTATATATCACTCGCCCTCGATTATCGTCATTATTTTAATTGGCGTCCCCTGACCCTGGCAGTGCGTGCACTCCATTACGGACGGTATCTGGAGGATGGCGAAAGCGACCGTCTCTCCCCTCTTCATATCGGTTACGGGACTCTTGTGCGAGGATATGAACCCTGGACATTCGACGTTGACGATTGCAATGACGGCACCGGCGAATACGGTTGTGCTGAACTCGACCGTCTCTTCGGCTCCCGTATCGCAGTAGGCAATGTAGAAGTTCGGGTCCCTCTGCTCGGTATCGAAGGATATGGTCTGATCGATTTCAGATATCTTCCTCTGGATCTGGCCGCGTTCGCCGACGCCGGTGTGGCATGGACCTCAACCGATTATCCCGAACCGGAATATAAGGCTTCATCAAAGGAGCGAATCCCTGTTGCAAGTGCGGGAATCTCCACACGCATGAATCTTCTGGGGTTTCTGGTACTCCAGCTCTATTACGCCTATCCCTTTCAGCGCACCGATGAACAATGGAGATTCGGCTGGCTTCTGGCACCGGGATGGTAAGGGGTTAAAGCTGGATATCGGCATCTGGTCTCTGGATCCACCATCCTCATCTCTTAACACTTCGGCACGCTCAGTGCATCGCCGTCAACGTTCTTTCAACCTTCAATCTTTCGCCCACTCCCAATCATAGTCCGCAAGGTTTTCCCGCCTTTGATACCGAAATCAAGTGTTCGAATGGGAAAGGGAATGGTGATATCATTTTCATCGAAGGCCTGTTTTATCCGCATGACAGCATCACTGCGCGCAGAGAGGTAATCTGTCTGTTTGGTGAAAGGTATCCAGAAGCGGAGCTGAAAATTGATCGAGCTGTCGCCGAATTCTTCGAAAAAGAGTTCGACGGTCTGGCTGTCACTTCCCCTTTCACGGGGGATATCTCGAACGGCATCCATTGCCACCTTCATAACCTTGGGCAAGTCGTCTCCATAGGATATTCCCACGGGAATATCAACGCGTCTCTGGCCAAGAAAAGAAAAATTGATGACCGGGTCCTGAAACATCTGCTTATTAGGAATAAACACAAAGCGACCGTCAAAAGTCTGCATGGTTGTGGCTCGGAGATCGATCTCTTTAATGATGCCGATTTGCTCTTTGGTTTCAACAATGTCGCCGACTTTAAAAGGACGATCATCCCTGAATACCAGTGCAATGCCGGAGATAAAATTGGCCGCCATGTCCTGGAAGGCAAAACCAAGAGCAATACCGACAATTCCAACACCGGTTAAAAGCGACAAAATTGCATTTTCGAGCTGGAGGACATTCAGTGCAATAATGACCCCTGCAAGGAGCACACAAAACCGGATAACCGAGCCGAGAAAATTAACCAGGGAGATGTTTTTCAAAAACTGCCCGAGAATACGCCGGGAGGTACGGGCTGCAACCATAGCAATAATTGCTGCAACCACAAGCACGATAAGGGATACCATAATGTTTGGTATCAGCAGTACACCCTGCCGTCCCCATTCCCCAATCTTTTCGGCAACAAGCTCCAGTGCCTGGGCAAATTCCATAATAAGCGGCTCCTTTCGCACTCGAAAAGAAAGCAAAACTTGTTCCATCATAAAATAGGTCTTTGGCACGGGATTTGATACTATTTATAAGCATGATTATAGAAGCTTTATATTGTTTTGTGTATGGGGGGTCAAAATATGTCGTTTTGTAGGATAAGTGGAAAACCCGATTCTAAGGAGTTTTATTATGGGTAAACGTGAACAAAATCAGAAAGAAACCGGAAACGACAACGATAAAAAGAAAAAACAGAATGCATTCAAACAACGACAGCCTCAGGTCATGGGAGGTAATGTTCGTACGTTGCTTTGGATTATTATTGCTGCCACTGTCGCCTATTATTTCTATGCGAGTTATAAAGAGCCCAATCGTATCGATATGGCCTATTCAGCATTCAAGCGGGAAATACAGGAAGGAAATGTTGATACGATTACCATTGAAAACAAACATATCCGAGGCCAATTCAAGGAACCGTACAAAAAGCCTGCCCCGGGCGGAGCGGACACACTCAGTTTTACGGCCTTTTCCACGGTAAATCCGGGATACGATAATGAAGGCCTGATGGCGCTTTTGGAAAACAACGATGTGACGGTTGAAGCCAGGGCAACGGGCAATCGGTGGTGGATATGGACACTTATACTGCTGGCTCCCTGGATTTTGCTTATGCTGTGGGGCGTTTATATTCGCCGTCAGATGGGCAAGCGTATGGACGGCGGAGGTGGCGGCAAAGACGGCATGTCCGGCTTCGGCGGCCTGTTTAACGTCGGCAAATCGCGGGCAAAAAAATACCGGAAGACAGATGAAACAAAGGTCTCGTTCAATGATGTTGCCGGGTTGAATAATGCAAAAAAAGAACTTCAGGAGATAGTCCACTTTCTGAAAGATCCCGATCGGTTTATCTCGCTGGGAGCTGAAGTACCCAAGGGTGTATTGCTGATGGGTGCTCCGGGGACCGGAAAAACGCTTCTTGCCCGGGCCGTTGCCGGTGAAGCCGATGTTCCCTTCTACAGCATCAGCGGTTCGGAATTTATTGAAATGTTTGTGGGCGTGGGAGCATCACGGGTACGCGACATGTTCGATAAGGCCAAAAAAGAACAGCCGGCGATTATATATATCGACGAACTCGATTCTATCGGCCGTGCCCGGGGCGCCGGAATGGGCGGCGGCCATGATGAACGGGAGCAGACACTCAACCAGATCCTTTCGGAACTTGACGGATTTGAACCCCAGGAGTCGGTTGTTGTTATCGCAGCCACAAACCGTCCCGACATAATCGACCCGGCACTCAAACGCCCCGGACGGTTCGACCGGCAAATAACCCTGAACCTGCCGGAACGAAAAGCACGCGTCCAGATTCTTAATATCCATGCACGAAAAGTCCCTCTGGAAGAAGGTGTCGACATGGATGCTATCGCCGGACGGAGTGTCGGATTCAGTGGTGCGGATCTTAAAAATCTGGTCAATGAAGCCTCACTACTCGCCGGACGTAAAAAGAAAGAATCGGTCGGTAAGGAGGAATTTGAGGAAGCGGTTGACAAGATTATCCTTGGAAACAAACGGGATATGAAAATCAACGACAACGAGCAGAAGGTGATTGCCTATCACGAAGCCGGGCATGCACTGACAGCCTGGTATCTCCCCCAGACAGACCCTTTGCAAAAGGTAACGATCATCCCCAGGGGTCAGGCCCTTGGAGCAACACAGCAGCTTCCGGAACTGGACCGTCATAATCTCAACAGAGAATACCTCCTGAACCGGATTGCCGTTTCCCTCGGAGGCAGAGCTGCCGAAAAGATCGCGCTGGAAGATTATACAAACGGGGGCGCCCATGACCTGGAACAGGCAACAAAAATAGCTCGCCAGATGGTTACCCGGTGGGGTATGAGCCAACGTATCGGACCTGCCACATTCACTCAGGGACAGGAACAGGTATTTCTGGGACGGGAAATGACACAACAGAAAAATTACAGCGAGAAAACCGGGCAAATCATCGATGAAGAAATTCAGAATATTGTCAATTCCATGGAAGAAAAAGCGCTGAATCTTCTAAAAGAACATAAAACCGGTCTCGACAAACTCGTTGAAGAACTTATCGAACATGAAACACTCGAAAAGGAAGATGTCCTGCGGATTCTCCAGAACAAATGACAGGGGGGAAACAATAATAGGTTCCCCTTTCCTGTATTACTTTTAGTTTTGTCACCTTCAACTTTAAAGGAGGCGTTACATGCTGATAAAGGAAGCTATGACACCCAATCCTGAGACATTGCTTTCGACAACCTCGGTGATGGATGCAGCAAAGAGGATGAAAGATTTGAATGTAGGCGTATTTCCTGTTCAGAAAGAGCATGCTGTTGTGGGCCTTGTAACCGATCGTGATATTGTCATACGCAGTATGGCCGAGGAACGTGATTCCCGCTCAACAACAGTCGAAGAAATCATGAGTGCCGAGCCTTTTACCTGTAACGACACGATGGATCTTGAGGAAGCCGCACGGATTATGGAAGATAAACAGGTGCGGCGCCTTGTTGTACTTGATGGTGAAGGGAAAGTCGTGGGTATGCTTTCACTGGGAGATATGGCAACCCATTTTAATGCATCGACAATCGGTAAAGTGCTTGAACAGGTTTCACAACCCAGTGAACCGGCCCGCTAAAAGTATCTATCCACTTGGGGAAAACAGGGGAATTGTTCAACTAATGAACAATTCCCTTTTTGAATATACTTGATCCGTATGCAAAATGCTTTGGCATAAAATTTGATAACTGTAGAAAGAGGTGCTGTCAAATATTTTTGTGGGAGGCTTTTTATGAACGAGACGATTGCTCTTGTCGATCCAATGCCGAGTATGCTTATTTTAATGAGGAATTGCCTTATCCGTGATGGATATCGTGAAATCGGCACTTTTTATAATGCCAATGAATTCCTCGATGCTGCCTGCAACGGCTATAATCCGTCACTTGTCATCTCCGAATACCTCTTGCCCGATATGAAAGGCAATCATATGCTGGAAATGGCAAAAAAATATAATCCCGGTCTCAGGGCAATTCTGGCTACCATGCAACCGGTTACGGCAATCAATAATTCCACCCATGTTCCGGTTGTTGAAAAAGGATCCGGCGATTTCCATGTCCGATTACTTGATATGATAAATCGAGAGCTGAAGGGTGTAAATACGGAAGTGGCACATGCAGCCGTGTTTTAACGCTGTTCCTCTTTTCTCTCTTCTTTGTGCAGAAAATGGGAATTGTTCTTATCGTTATAGTCAAAACCGCCACGAGCATCCAACGACGGGTACTGCTCTTCTATTTTCACCCGAGTCACCGCCTGCTGCCAAGACTGGAATCTGCCACAATCCCGGTGTATGCAATGAAAAAGTGGTATAATCGGCATCTTTCATTAGAATACCCGGTAATCGCTCCGATACTTTTTCACCAATAAAATAACCGAGCCAGGCCCCGGCCAGGCCGGCGCCAATAAAGTAGTCTTCATCTTTTTCGATACGCTTTCCCGCCATAAAGGGAATACTTCCGGTAATGAGCGAAGAGCCGGTAGTGACGGCCCCTATGAAAGCAGATTGCCACAACGTCGGTTTCATTTTCATCTGGCGCCGAAAACCCATATATGTCCCAATCACATACCCCGAAAAGGTTGCAGCGGTATAGATATGTCGTTGCCGATAATCTTCGGGTTCTTCATGATTGTTATACACCCGGGCAACACCAGCAGCAGTCAGCGTGGCAAGTGTTCCGGTAATGTAAAGTTGTATTCCTGCACCCGAACTGAATGTTTCCTCCTCGGCCATCCGTGCTCCCCACAAATAGCCGGTCGGTATAAGAAACATGGTACTTAGCGATGCGAGAGTAAAATATCGCTTTTTATCTTCACTGTCTTCGGGGGCATATTTCGCCAGAGGAAGCAGATATCCCAGTGAGCCGATGGTCTGACTCAAATAGGTCATAACCGTTGCCGCACCCAGAGTGCATTTGTCAAAAAGTGAAGTCCGCCATCCCACATACATTCCATAGGGATAGGTCAGAAGCGTCGACCAGGCCTGTATCCGGCGGCTGGGCAGTATACCGCGGTATCCTTTGCTGCCGTCCGATTTGCGATAGGCATATTCTGTGTCTATTCCCGTTGCGTAGTGAAGCAGCAGCCGGATCTGCTGTGGATACAGCAATCCCAGCGTTCCCCCATATCCCATCAATACGGCCTGAGGACTATGCAAAACAATATCCCTGGTGAGATACATTGCAGCAAAGAAGCTTCCACCGGTTGCAAGCAGGGACGTTCCCGTCACTTTTACCGAACCCATTTTGTCAAAGGCATGGTTAAAAATAACCGGCGTAAACACACCGGCCTTTATCGTGGTAGTGCTTAGAAATATGAAACGGGAACGTAAAGCTTCGCTCGCATTCGAATTTTTGTTTGTTGATAAAGAGTCGCCTGCCGACCACCCCATTGCCCCAAGGATCAACAGTCCGCTCACAACGAACGTTCGCATCTTTCCCGCAGCCATAGCCCCCTCCTTGATGGTTGTTTTATAATTCCTGCAGGCTCATCACTTTCTGTTTCATTTCAGATGAAATATGATCGAGATCGCTTTTTGCCTCCGAAATCGCTTCTTCCATTTCCCGGCCGATCTCCTCTCCTTTGCCGTTACCGGCATAATGCCTGACTTTGTTCGCCAGTACTTCTATGCGGTTGGTTGCCTTGAGAATCGACGCATCGATTTCACGGCCGAATTTTTCAAAGGGACTCTCATGTTTTTTCTTAACAGCTTTCTTTGCAAGGAATGCTGCTCCGGTAACGGCAAGTGCCGCCGCTCCAATTCCGGCGATTTTTTTCATGATGTCCATCAAGGACTCCTTTCGATAAGTGAATACATGTTTTGCTTTTTCTTTTACCGTATTAATTCGATTTAACGAATAGCGACCCAGGCGGAGAATCACTTCTATTCGTTTTTGTTAACTTCTTCGTATTCGGCATCGACGGTTTTGCCTTCACCGATCTCCTGTTCCTGCTGTTGGCCTCCAGCGCCACCGCCCGGCTGGGCACCTGCGCCCTGTGCCTGCTGATACATTGCCTGAGCCATGGCATGCGATGCCTGCATCAGCGAATCCATGCTCGCTTTCATTGCGCCAGCATCATCACCTTTGACGTTTTCTTTTAAATCGGACAACGCCGATTCGATTTTTCCCCGGTCCTCAGCACTCACCTTATCACCTGCTTCCTGAAGTGTTTTTTCAGTCTGGGCAATAAGCTGATCGGCCTGATTACGGGTATCGACCTTTTCACGCTGCTCCTTATCTTCGGCAGCATGTGCTTCAGCATCCTTCACCATTCGGTCGATTTCCTGTTCGGAAAGGCCACTCGATGACTCGATACGGATCTGTTGCTCTTTGCCGCTTCCAAGGTCCTTGGCGCTGACATTCAGAATACCATTGGCATCGATATCAAAGGTGACTTCAATTTGCGGCAGCCCCCGCGGAGCCAGTGGAAGTCCGACCAGATCGAATTTTCCCAGTAACCGGTTCTGGGAAGCCATTTCCCGTTCACCCTGATAAACCATGATCGACACCGCAGGCTGATTGTCGGTTGCAGTCGAAAAAACCTGGCTTTTTTTTGTGGGAATAGTGGTGTTCCGGTCGATCAGACGGGTAAATACCCCTCCCAGTGTTTCGATACCCAGAGACAAGGGGGTAACATCGAGCAGAAGAACATCCTTGACCGACTCATCACCGCCAAGAACAGCACCCTGTATACCTGCTCCAACCGCAACAACTTCATCGGGATTAACACCCTTACTCGGTTCTTTGCCGAAGAGTTCCACAACCTTACGCTGCACCGCGGGAGTCCTCGTAGCACCACCCACCAGGATAACTTCACCGATATCATCTTTAACCACACCGGCATCGGTCATCGCCTGCTTGCACGGTCCGACCATGCGTTGCAGCAGCGGATCGATCAATGATTCGAATTTTGCCCGGGTCAGGGTATGGTCCAGGTGGAGCGGTCCGGATGGTGTTGCGCTGATAAAGGGAAGATTGACTGTGGTCTGCATGGCGCTTGACAATTCACACTTTGCCTTTTCTGCAGCTTCTTTAAGGCGCTGAAGGGCCATCCGGTCGGTACGGATATCAACCCCGCTGCTCGATTTGAATTCTTTGGCAATATAATCGATCAGTAGCTGATCGATATCATCGCCACCCAGATGAGTATCACCGTTGGTGGACTTTACTTCAAAGACTCCCCCGCCAATTTCCAGAATCGATATATCAAATGTACCACCGCCAAAATCAAATACGGCAATTTTCATATTTGCCTTTTTATCCAGACCATAGGCCAGGGAAGCTGCTGTCGGTTCATTGATTATCCGTTTGACATCCAGGCCTGCAATTCTTCCGGCATCTTTTGTTGCCTGACGTTGTGCATCGTTAAAATAGGCCGGAACGGTTATCACGGCACTGTCAACCTTGCCTCCGAGGTAATCTTCCGCAGCCTTTTTCAAATACTGTAAAATCATCGCCGACACTTCGGGTGGAGTAAGTTCTTTACCGCCAGCCTGCACTTTTACCAGTTCCTGTGGTCCACCCACAATTTTGTAGGGAACAAGTTTTTCTTCGGCCTGCACCTCAGTATGGCGCCGTCCCATGAAACGTTTGATTGAAAAAATCGTATTTTCCGGATTGGTTATGGCCTGGCGCTTGGCAATGGCGCCAACAAGCCGCTCTCCTGTTTTACTGAAAGCAACAACCGACGGTGTTGTACGGCCGCCCTCAGTGTTGGGAATCACCACCGGCTTGCCGGCTTCCATAACAGAAACACACGAATTTGTCGTTCCAAGGTCAATACCAATTATTTTCGCCATGGATTCCTCCCTTTGTTTATCCTCTTACTATGAAACTTTTCTTTTCCTGTTTGCCCTGAATGCCGCAAAAACCATACCATCATCATCATTGACGGAAACTATTTCTTTTCGATTCACCCCACCATATTCTCAAACTCTTTTTCATCAATCACCTTTACGTTATGTTTCCGTGCCGCATCGAGTTTTGATCCGGGATTTTGCCCGGCTACCAGATAATCGGTGTTGTCACTGACACTCGACGTTGCTCTTCCGCCAAGTGCTTCAATGCGCTGTTTTGCTTCACTTCGGGTCCATTTGTCCAATTCGCCGGTTAAAACGATCGTTGTCCCTTTGAGTTTCTGTGCTTTTTTCCTGCTGACCGGTTGCGGGTTCACCCCATAGCTGAGCATCCTGTCGATCGACTCATTATTGCGTTTATCTCCAAAGAACTCGACAATGCTTTGTGCAGATTCATCTCCGATTTCTCTGATATGCGAAAGCTGTTCCAGCGTTGCCGAACGCACCTTGTCAAAGGATTCGAAATGGTGTGCCAAAACCCGGGCCATATGCTCGCCGATATGACGAATCCCCAGAGCATAAATAAACCTGTCGAGGGGGATATTTTTTGCATTCTGAATCTGGTCGTGCAGCTTCTTCGCCGATTTTTCAGCATAACCGTCAAGCTGCATAAAATCCTCAACCGACAGTCCAAAGAGATCGGCCAGATCGTTTATCATGTTTCTTTCCACCAGTTGTTCGGTAGTTTTTCCTCCAAGAGTTTCGATATTGCATGCTGACCGGGATGCAAAATGCCTGAGCCGTCCTTCAAGCTGGGCCCGGCAGGACAAGCCAGCGGGACAGATATGATAGGCGCCTTCACGAACGATCGGATCACCACAGGATGGACATTTTTTCGGCATACTGAATGGCGTGCCCCGCTTCTTTCCTTTTTCAGGCACACGCTCGATAACCTCGGGAATAACATCACCAGCCCGGGCAATACGGACATTATCGCCCACCCGGATATCTTTTCGATGAACTTCATCCTCATTGTGCAATGTGGCCCGGCTGATCGTTACCCCACCGATATCGACCGGCTCAAGAAGAGCAACTGGTGTCAGAATACCGGTCCGTCCGACCTGCACCACGATATCGAATTGTCGGGTCACCTCCTGACGGGGTGGGAATTTCCACGCAAAAGCCCACCGTGGGCTGCGTCCCCGGGACCCAAGCTCGTTACGCAATGAACGATTGTTGATCTTTGCAACAATGCCGTCAATATCAAAATCGATCGATTCACGCTTTTTAGCCATCGATTCCCTGAAATCCAGGAGGTCATCCACCGATGAACACAACTGTCGCTGCCTGGTCGTTTTCAACCCCAGCGACTTTAAAAAATCCAGCGCCTCCAGATGCGTTTCCGGTTCTTTTTCTGATATCTGCAGTAATTCGTAACAGAAAATGTCCAGGGGCAGGCCTGCGACATTTTTAGAGTCCAGTTGACGAACCGTTCCCGCGGCGGCATTACGCGGATTAGCAAAGGACTCTTTGTTGTTACCGACCCGTTCCCGGTTAAGCTTTTGGAATCCTGTCTTGGTCATGAGAATTTCACCCCGTACGGCAATCCTTTCGGGCACGCTACCACCCCCGTTCAGTTTTAAAGGAACCGAGCGCATCGTGCGCACATTGTTGGTAATGTCTTCACCAGTCCGACCGTCACCGCGTGTTGCAGCATACTCCAGTTCACCTTTGGTATAAACCAGTTCCACCGATAACCCGTCAAATTTTGGCTCGGCCACATATTCGATCTTTTTTTTATGTGCCAGAGAGCGAATCGATGAATCGAATGATTCGATCGTGTCGGTCTCTATTGCTGCTTGCAAACTTTGCATAACCGTTGTGTGACGGCGCTTTTTAAGAGAACCGACCGGCTCTGCACCAATCCGGGAAGTTGGTGAGTTTGCTGTTTGGAATTCGGGAAATTTTTCCTCAAGCTCCTGGAGACGATGAAACAGCCGATCATAAGCTGAATCGGATATTTTCGGCTTGTTTTCTCCGTAATAAAGATGGTCATGATAATTAACAGCATCCCGTAATTTTTCGATTTCCTTTCGTGCGTTATCTTTTGACATGGAATCGATATCCGGGAATTTTGACGGTACATTTTTTCTGTAATCCATAGTCTGTTTTCTTAGTGTCTTACCGGCGCTGTGAAATCAGTTTTTTCAGTGAAGAATAACTTCGTGTATTGATTATGTCATCGGGCTCAAGCCATCCGCGGCGTGCCTGGGCAAGGGAATAGTGGATAAAATCGAAGTTGCTTCCCATATGAGCGTCTGTGGCCAAAGAACATTTGACCCCCATCTCCTTTGCGGTGCGGCAATAGGTGTCGGACAGGTCCAGCCGGTCGGGCTGACCGTTGACCTCCATAAAACATCCCCGTTCCTTTGCCGCTTCCAAAACCCGGTTAACGTCAACGTCATAGGGTGCCCGGTCATTGATTTTTCTGCCGGTAGGATGGCCGAGGATTGTAACGTACCGGTTATCCATAGCACGGATAATCCGTTCGGTTTGTTTATTTTCGGGAAGTTTGAACTTGTAATGAACCGAACAGACCGTCAGATCAAGCTCCTTGAGTACTTCATCGGGTAAATCAAGCGAGCCGTCATCCAGGATATCGAGTTCGATACCCTTCAGGATATGAAAACCTTTGATTGAATCATTCAATTTATCGATTGCTTCAATTTCTTTCCGCAACCGTTTTATATCCATACCATTTGCCACACTCACATGCTTTGAATGGTCGGTAATGGCGATATAGTCGTACCCTCTTTTTCGAGCAGCTTCAACCATTACCTTTAACGGTTCACGTCCGTCGGTCTCGTTTGTATGAACATGCAGATCGCCCCGAATATCATCGAAAGTAACAAGATGGGGCAGCTTTTTCTTCTGTGCGGCTTCAATCTCCCCTCTGTTCTCCCGTAATTCCGGCTCGATATAGGGCAACCCGACCGCATCATACACATCCTGCTCTTTTTTTCCGCCGATCCGTTTTTCATTGCGAAAAACGCCGTACTCATTAATTGTTAGGCCCTGTTTAACCCCCCTTTTCCGTATGGCAATATTATGCTCCTTACTTCCGGTGAAATAATGAAGTGCTGCGCCGTAGGAGACCTGGGGAAGGACCCGCAGGTCAGCCTGAAGGCCCGACCTTAGAATGACCGTGGACCGGGTTTCACCCTTTGAAACAATCTTATTCACTTCATCAAAAGAGACAAAGCGATCCATCAAATTGGATCCCTTCGAACAGGTAGCGAGGATATCGATATCACGTACCGTTTCTTTCCGCCGCCGGAACGATCCAGCCACGATAACCTCTTTTACTTTCTTTGCCCTGTGCAAATAATCAACAAGGCCCGAAGCGATTTCTTCCACATCAGACCATAACCGGCGCTGCCCTCCCTGGCGAACCTGCCCTATCCCTTCGAGTATGGCCTCTTCGGTCTTTTTGCCGAACCCACGGATCTTTCGGATTTGTTTCTCCGATGCCGCCTTTTCAAGTTCATCGATTGACTGGATACCAAGCTCATCATAAAGCGTTTTTACTCGCTTGGGGCCAAGCCCTCCAACCTGCATGATTATTGTCAGCTCCTCAGGGACTTTCTTCTCCAAATCGACCAGCAGCGGAAGTGAGCCGGTTTCGACAATGGTTTTGATTTTTCCTGCCAGATCCTTGCCGATTCCCGAAAACCGGGTGAGATCTTCACCCTTTTCAATCATGGAAGAAAGATTTTCTCCCATGCTGGAAACTGTCTGCGCTGCCGTCCGGTAGGCCCTTACCCGAAACTGATTTTCCCCCTCTAATTCCAGAAGGTCGGCCACTTTATTGAATATTCCGGCGATATCGTTATTATGAATCGGCATAGCACTTTCTCATTTTCGACAATTGCGTTATCATACACGAAACTATCTGTTACTCTCCAAAGGAGAAAACTTCGGGGTCACACGATCTACTACTTACATCATCATCTTCTGGCGGAATAAAAAATCGCAAATACTATGCCATGGATAAACTCGAAATAATGCCGGATACAGGTCTCGGGTTTCTGGATCCACCATCCTCATCCATTATCCTTCCCCATCCAGCTTGGCATATGAATTGCATTCTGATTGCAATTTCAGAATTTCTATCACTGTTAATCACCTGTAAGCCCTATGATAGCACAGTACACAAACAGAAGAATTTCTCCGGGCAGCCCAGAGCCATTGGGCGCTTCGATTAATCATGGAGGAGTTAATTTTTCGGTAGCCTCACACTTTGCCACGGCGGTGTATCTTTTGTTGTTTAATAATCCCGATGACGGCGAACCCACGGATATCATTCACATGAACAGAGACGATTATGGTGTATGGCATATATTTGTTCATGGTATTAAAGCAGGGCATCTGTACGGGTATAAAGTCGACGGAGACTATAATCCCAGGGAGGGGAAACGGTTCAATCGCAATAAACTGCTGATTGATCCTTATGCAAAAGCGGTGAGCGGCAAATGCAATCATAACGACGGTCTCCTTTTTGCCTACGATATTAAATCAGAGGAAGAGGATCTCTCCTTTGATAACCGGGACAACTCCAAACAGATGGCCAAATCGATTATTGTGGATAATGAATTCGACTGGCAGGATGATTCATTACCGCGAATACCCGAGTCCGATACAATTATATTCGAAACGCATCTCAAGGGTTTTACCGCTCACCCATCATCGGGCGTAAAACATCCGGGAACCTATAAAGGATTTATTGAAAAAATTCCCTATCTAAAAGAGCTGGGGATCACCACGGTTGAACTGATGCCGATACAGGAGCATCATGTCCAGCAGTTCGTTCTCGACCGTGGCCTGACCAACTATTGGGGCTATGACACCCTTGCCTACTTTGCTCCTGAGGTAACCTATTGCAACAAACAATATTCCGGGTGCCAGGTTACGGAATTCAAGACCCTCGTGCGTGAACTGCACAAAGCAGGGCTCGAGATTATTCTGGATGTTGTCTACAATCATACTCCTGAAGGCAATCACCTGGGACCAACCCTTTCATTAAAAGGTGTCGATAATCTGACTTATTACCGGCTGACAGGCGACAACGACATAGAAAGCATGCGTTATTATTTCGATCAAACAGGAACCGGAAATACACTTAATGCTGAAAATCCCCAATGCCTTCGCTTGATCATCGATTCTCTTCGCTACTGGGTTTCAATCATGCACGTTGACGGATTCCGGTTCGATCTTGCGTCAGCCCTGGGAAATCTGAATGGCACCTTTGATCCGAATGCACCCTTTTTCAGAGCCATTAGCGAGGATCCTCTGCTTAGAAAAGTCAAGCTTATCGCCGAACCCTGGGACATGACCCAATATCAGGTAGGCAATTTCCCCCCTGGATGGCTTGAATGGAATGGTAATTACCGCGACACTGGCCGGAGGTTCATTAAGGGGGATGATAATCAGGCGGCAGAGTTTGCACGAAGTATCAGCGGATCTTCGGGGCTGTTTCAGAAGGAGGGAAGAAAATCCGTAGAGAGCATCAATTTTATTACCGCCCATGATGGATTTACGTTGTATGATATCTTCTCATACAATGAAAAACATAATGAGAGTAATAAAGAAAACAACAATGATGGTGCAAACGATAACAATTCCTGGAACTGCGGGACTGAAGGTGACACCGCCGACCGACATATCCTTCTTTTACGAAAGAAGCTGATAAAAAACAGTCTGCTTACCTTGATGATATCCCGGGGCACGCCCATGGTTTATGGGGGCGATGAATTCATGCGTACGCAGAATGGTAACAACAACGCATGGTGTCAGGATAATGAAATAAGCTGGTATAACTGGGAATTAGTGCATAAAAACCGGGATGTGTTTGAATTTTTCAAAAAGGCCGTATCCTTAAGAAAACAGTATGGCCCACTCCATGAGAATGAATTTTTAACCGGTCGAAGTCAGTCTGCAGGGGGCATGGCCGACATTTTATGGTATGATAAAAATCTATCCGACCCACGCTGGGATTATCCCAAATTAAAAACCCTCTGTTTCCTGCTTTACAATGCTGCGCTTCAAGGCGAGGACAACGTTCATTTTCTCTATTTTGTTTTCAACATGCATTTCAGAAGTGTTTACGTTCATTTGCCGCCGATTAAGAACATGAAATGGTATCGGGTTATCGATACTTCACGGAAAGCCGGCCAGGATTTTCTTGCTCATGGGAAAGAAAAAGTTTTGCGCAATCAGAAACGTCAGAGATGCAATGCCCGCAGTTGCTCACTCTTCATAACAAAAAGTCATTCTCCCCTGGCAAGCATTATACTCCAAAAATTCGATCCCTTTAATCTGTAAGAACGCAACGCCGGTCCAACGTTCAACACCTTCCGGCGTCAATAATGATTACCGTCCTTATCTTCCCGTGGATCTGTTAATTTTTTCGATAAAGGAAGAAAGACAAGGACGGATCAATGTGGTGCTCATTGTTTTTTATCAGGGCACATGCTCATGAGTCGGGGCGACATGTTCATGAGGCGGCACACTCTGCTCAGGAGATTGTTGAATACCTTCGGTTCCAGCTTTCTGTTCTTCGCAGAGCTGCGATTTTAAATCATCCAGCTGTTTGAGCTGTTCGTCAATCTTTTGCCGCGAACTGGTGAGAATGGGATCATCCTGCGCTTCACTGCCTCTGTTTTCTTTAAGAAGAGCATAAATACGTTTTCCCATTTCGGTCCATTCCTTATTAAGCATATGCTTTTTAAGTTGCTCTTCTGCACGAAGCCGGCCGATACGGGAATACCGCTGAGCGGTTTTTGAAGCGGTGGAGATACCGCTCCGTACTCTTTCTCGCATAGTATTCATAAATGAAGTAGGTTCCACAATTCCTCCTTGGAAAAAATAAAAAAAAATATACGTACACACCTTCTACCGGCCTGCATCTTGGGTACCCTCCGGCTCAGATAACAGGTTTATGCTGCAGGCCGATCAATGTATGACTTCGATTTCCTTTTAAATTCTTAATCATGCCAGCGACTCTTAATTTGCATTCATTCTGCACCGTGCCGTTTCGTCGTTCATTCCATGCCGTGTTACAGCCGCAATAATTTTCATAAACCCTTACACGTACGTTGCATATCTGCATATAGGGACAATGAATACATTCGATTTTCCGATACCGTGCCATACACCACCTCCTCTTAAAAGAACACACCAGAAACCTATTATCAGATTCAAACGTGCCGCTTTCCGATTTACATCCAGCTTTTTTCCACTCCTCAATTTTGTCTGGATATTCGGTATAGAGCTATCTTTTCGATAACATTTTTTTTGGTCGATATATATCGGTAGCACTTCCCTGATACGCTTCAGCGGCTTCCATAATCGTCTCCGACAGGGTGGGGTGTGGATGAATTGTCATTGCCAGATCGCCATCCCTTGCCGCCATTTCTATTGCCAGGGTGGTTTCGGAAATCAATTCACCGGCATCTGCTCCAACAATCCCTGCCCCGATAATACGACGGCTGTCACTGTCGAAAACGAGTTTAGTTATTCCTTCTGCTCTTCCGAGTGTAGCCGCGCGGCCTGATGCCGCCCAGGGAAAGGCACTGACTTCAACGTTAATTCCCTTTTCTTCGGCTTCCTTTTGTGTCATACCGCACCAGGCGATTTCCGGGTCGGTATATTCCACCGATGGAATAGCATGGGGATCAAATGCCGCAGCACGACCGTCAATTGCCTCAACAGCAACACGGCCTTCATGCGTGGCCTTATGGGCCAGAAGCGGTGGCCCCGTAACATCACCAATTGCATAAATCGACTCTTCCTGCGTCCGCCGCTGTTCATCGACAAGCACAAATCCTTTGTCGTCGGTTTCAACGCCGGTATTTTCGAGTCCAAGGTTGCGGGTCAGCGCTTTCCGTCCGACGGTGACCAGTACTTTGTCAAAGGAAACCGCTTTTTTCTCTTTCCCGTTTTTCAGTGTCGCATGTAAACGACCTTTTTTCTCTTTTATCTCTGCAGTTGTTTCGGTATATATGTTTTCGAAAACATTACCCCCGCCTTTCATATATGCCTTGATAAGATCGGCATCACTGCCCGGCATTAATTGAGGCATCATTTCTACTATCGATACTTTACTTCCCAGTGTTGCATAGACCGTTCCCAATTCCAGGCCGATATACCCGCCGCCGATTACCAGTAATGATTCGGGAATATCCTCGATATTCAGGGCCTCTTCCGAATTCATAACCCGTTTCGAATGTTCGGGAAGCCCTTTCGGATGAGTCGGATAGGAGCCGGTAGCGATTATCGCATGATCGAAGGCGAGTTTCTGTGTCTCCTTTTCCGTGGTAGTAACCTCAAGCGAATGAGGATCGAGAAATCTTGCCCTACCGCGGATATAATCTATCTTTCGCTTCGAGACAAGCTGTCCCAGACCACCGGTCAGTTTTTTTACCACACTTTCTTTCCATTGACGCAATGAATCGAGGTCGATGGAAACGTTTTCAGCTTTTAGCCCCCACTGTTTCGACCGGTCAATTTCTCTCCTGACCGAGCAGGCATGGAGTAACGCCTTTGTGGGAATACATCCCCGATACAGACAGACACCCCCCGGACGTTTTTCCGGGTCGATCAGAGTGACTTCCATTCCAAGATCTGCGGCAAGAAATGCGGCTGCATATCCTCCCGGACCGGCTCCAATAACTGCAAGTGATGTTTTTCGTTCCTGATTACTCATTAAAAACCTCCAAGATCCAGATGCATACGTAGTGGACTTTCCATCGATTCGACCAGCCAGCGAAGAAACCGGGCACCATCGGCGCCGTCGATTATCCGGTGATCATAGGAGAGCGACAACGGCAGCATCAATCGTTGTTCGGTATTACCGTTGCGAATCACCGGCTGCATCGTCGCACGGGAAACACCCAGAATTGCTACTTGGGGATGGTAAATAATGGGTGTAAAATTAGCTCCCCCGATTCCGCCGAGGTTGGATATGGTAAAGTTCCCGCCTTTCAACTCGCCAGGGTCGATTTTCTTGTTCCGTGCCCGCCAGGCCAGATCGGCTATCTCACGGGCAATCATGGTGATACTCTTTTGATCGGCATTTCTGAGAACAGGGACAAGCAATCCCCTCTCGGTATCAACCGCAATGCCGATATTGATATACTTTTTGTAAACTATCTCTTTTTTCTCCATGTCCAGTGATGCATTGAACCGGGAAA
Organism: Chitinivibrionales bacterium; assembly: GCA_014728215.1. Lineage (NCBI taxonomy): Bacteria > Pseudomonadati > Fibrobacterota > Chitinivibrionia > Chitinivibrionales > Chitinivibrionales bacterium. The sequence goes on along the minus strand of WJLZ01000117.1, from coordinate 160,950 downwards.
ACTGCTTAAGTGCTGTTGCGACTATTTTGATAATTAGTGATGTAATACTCAGTTTTACATCCCTTTTCTGCAGTTCGGCACTGTACTCCTGTCTGAATTCCTCCAGGCTGGTAATATCCGCCGAGTCGAACTGGGTTACATGGGGGACAGTATTCCATGCGGTATGCATGCTATCGGCTGTTATGGCCCGTACTTTTGACAAAGACTCCCGGCTTATTTCACCCCATTTGGAGAAATCGGGCAACGGGGGTTGCGCTGCAGCCGGAGCAGCGGGAGCTTCCCGCTTTTCTTCCATCCGTTTCCGGACATAGTTTCTCACATCATCCGACACGATTCTACCTTCAGGCCCGCTTCCCTTAACATCGGTTATATCGACCCCCATCTCCCGGGCCTCTCTGCGCACCGATGGCGCTGCGGGAACAAGAACCGGTTCCTTCATGGCAGGTTCTTCTAGGGGCCGCGGCGGCTTTTGCTTTTCCTCTCCCTTCTGCGGCCTGCTCGGTTTTTCCTCTTTGCGACCGGCAGTTTCTTTCTGCGGCTTTTCTTCCTTTTCTTGTTCTTTCCTTGCTTCTTCTTCTTTCTCTGCCTTTTGCTGCTCTTCCTGCTTTTTTTGTTCTTCTTCCTTCTGCTCCTTCTCTTTTTCTTCTTCAGCTTTCTTTTTTTCTTTACTTTCGGGCTTTTTTTCTTTTTCAGGTTCAGCCTTCTCTTCCGACTCTTTGCCGCCCTCACTCTCAATAATTAATAGGGTCTGACTGACGGATACAACATCTCCTTCGGAAACATTAATTTTTGTTACTTTTCCTTCAGAAGTCGACGGCACCTCAAAGCTCGCTTTATCGGTTTCGATTTCCATAATGGGCTGCTCTTTTTTAACCCTGTCACCCTCCTTCACCAGGATTTTAACGACTTCACCCGAATCGACATTTTCTGATATTTCCGGCAGTTTTATTTCTTCGGTCATTGTGGATTCTCCTTTGTTATTATCGATACGCGTTTGTTATCTCATTATACTCAACTAATATGAGGATTCGGTTTCTCAGGGTCGATTCCAAGGTCTTTAATTGCGCTCTTGACTGTTTTTGCTTCGATTTTATTCTCCAGCATCAGCCCACGCAATGCAGCAACGGTAATCGATTCGGCATCCACTTCAAAGAACCGTCGCAGCTCATCTCGGCCGTCACTCCGTCCGAAACCGTCGGTGCCAAGCACCATAAACCGCCCGGGAACCCACCGGGCAATAGAATTGGGAATCATTTTCAGATAATCGGTTACCGCCACGTAAATGCCGTCTTTTTCGGGAAGACACCGTTCCAGATATGATTTTTTCGGTTTATCCGATGGATGTAACATATTTTGACGTTCCGTTTCGGAAGCGTCCTTATACAGTTCCTTATAGCTTGTCACGCTCCAGACATCAGCCGCGACATTGTATTTCTGCTCGAGTATATCCGCAGCTTTTTGTGCTTGTATCAAAAGCGCACCGCTCCCCATAAGGTTTACCTTTTTCTTCGACTTGCTCGTCGACTTACGATATTTATACATTCCCCGGATTATACCTTCATCCATTCCTTCGGGCTTTGGAGGCATGTGATAAAATTCATTCATAACGGTCAAATAATAGATTTCATCGATCTGTTCCACATACATCCGCCGCATACCCTCACGCACAATGACTGCAATTTCATAGGCAAAGGTCGGATCATAGGCCCGGATTGTAGGCGGCCCAAAGGCATAGGCATGGCTCTGTCCATCCTGATGCTGTAAACCTTCACCGGGCAGTGTTGTTCGTCCCGATGTCCCGCCGACTAAAAATCCCCGTGCCCGCGCATCGCCGGCAGCCCAGATCAGGTCGCCGATACGCTGAAACCCAAACATGGAATAAAAAAGGAAAATGGGAATCATGTTGATACCATGAGTGGCATAACTGGTGCCTGCGGCAATAAAAGACGACATAGAACCGGCTTCGGTAATACCCTCTTCGAGTATGGAACCGCGCGTTTCCTCATTGTAAAACAGTAAGCTCGAAACATCAACCGGCTCATATTTCTGTCCTGTATGTGAGTATATGCCAAATTGACGAAACAACGATTCCATGCCGAAGGTCCGCGATTCATCGGGGACAATAGGGACGATCATACTGCCCACGGATTTATCTTTGAGCAGCTTGCCTAAAAGCCTCACAAAGGCCATTGTCGTCGCTACTTCCCGGTCACCGCTTCCTTCATAAAACTCATTAAACACCGAATCATCCGGCATGGTGATCGGTTCGGCCCTGTTCTGTCGATGGGGGATATAGCCGCCCAGGCTTTTGCGGCGTTCCTGGAGATATTTGTATTCATCACTGTCTTGGGGAAGGGAATAAAACGGCGCTTCGGCCACCTGCTCATCCGAAATCGGGATCCCGAACCGGCTGCGGAAATCTTTGAGTTCCTTTTCGTTCAGTTTTTTCTGCTGATGGGTGACATTTCTCCCCTCACCGGCTTCACCCAGCCCGTACCCTTTGATTGTCTGGGCAAGGATAACGGTGGGAGCGCCTTCGGTATGCAAAGCAGCCTTGTAGGCGGCATAGACTTTTTCGGGATCATGTCCTCCCCGGCGCATTTTCGTAAGCTGTTCATCGGAGTAGTTTTTCACCATCTCAAGCAACCGTTCATCGGTACCAAAGAAATCTTTCCGGATATAATCGCCGCTCGTTGTAGAATACTTCTGTAATTGTCCATCAACAAGCTCTTCCATGCGTTTCACCAGAAGTCCTTCAGTATCGGTGGCAAGCAGCGGGTCCCAGTCACCGCCCCAGACAACCTTGATAACGTTCCATCCCGCGCCGTTAAACGCGGCTTCAAGCTCCTGAATAATCTTGCCGTTGCCCCGCACCGGACCATCAAGGCGCTGAAGGTTGCAGTTGATTACAAAGATAAGATTGTCCAGATGCTCCCGTGGTGCCAGCGTGATCGCCCCCATCGACTCGGGCTCATCCATTTCACCGTCGCCTAAAAAAGCCCATACTTTTTGATCGGTGGTATCTTTTATCCCGCGGTCTAAAAGGTACCGGTTGAACCGAGCCTGATAAATCGCCATAATCGGCGCCAGTCCCATGGATACCGAGGGAATTTCCCAAAAATCGGGCATCAGCCACGGGTGGGGGTATGATGAAAGACCGCCCCGGGGATTGAGTTCGCGCCTGAAATTCTTCAGATGTTCCTCAGTCAATCGCCCCTCACAAAAGGCACGGGCATAGACCCCCGGTGATGCGTGGCCCTGAAAGAAAACAATATCGCCGTCAAAACCGTCTCTGGATGCCCGGAGGAAATGATTGAATGCAACCTCGAAAAGTGTGGCCTGGGACGCATAGGTCGATATATGTCCCCCGATCCCGCTCAGTTCCCGATTCGCCCGCACGACCATCGCCATAGCATTCCATCGGATAATATTGCGAATCCGCCGCTCAACCTCGAGACTGCCGGGATAGGGCGGTTGCTTGTCTTTAGGAATAGTGTTGATATAGGGGGTCGTGCCCGGACAGGTGAATGTAATGCCTTTCTCCTGCGCCCGGACCTGAAGGTTACGAAACAATTCGTGGACCCGTTGTCCCCCGCCATGCTTGATAACATAATCGAGTGATTCGAGCCACTCCTGATTTTCAATTGAGCGGATATCCTGTTTTTCGGCCATTGTTTTACTCCTTATTCTGTATTCTTTCCTGAGAAACAATTCGTTATCTTTTTCTTACTGCTCTTCAGGCTGCTGCTCCACTGTCATTTGCTGAAGGAGATTTTTCAGTTGTTCCAACCGTTCTCCGGCTGCTGAAAATTTTCCCTGTGACGTAAGCCGTTGCCACGAATTGAAAAGCTCCACTGCCCGTGAGAGCATTTCTGCGGCAGGACGAGCAACCGCAGGACCTTCTTCCTCTTCAGGAGGAGCTTCACCGACCAGTTTTGCCAGAGCCCTATCGAATTTATCAGCCCAGACAACCCGTGTCTGATCGGCGAGAATGATTCGCTTTATCTCGGGCAACTGGGCGTTATCCGCCTGAAGAAAGATGGGTTCGGCATACAGTATATAGAGCTTCTGCTTGTCAAACAGTGGAATAGCCAGGAGATTGCCCCTGATCACCTGTGACCCCCGCTGTCCCCATAGGGTGATGGCCTTTGACATTTCGGTATCCTGATCGATCCGTGCCTCGATCTGCCGCGGCCCTAAAACTTCAACACCCTTGGGAAAGGTGAAAACTCTCAATTTCCCATAGTTGGGCAGGTCGCAGATACCCGCAATCCATGCATGTATAACATTTTTATTGCGGGGCGTAAAAGGTATGATAAGCGAAAAGATAATACCGTCTTCTGCAGGATAATCGACCATGACATAGTAGGGATCGACAACCTGGAAATCTGCACGGTATCGTTCGGTAGCAAACTCCCAGACATCTTCACGCTGATAGAAAATCCCCGGATCTTCCATGTGATAGATGCTGTAAATTTCCGCCTGAGCCGTCATGAAATCGACCGGATAACGAATGTGTTCTCTGATATTTTCGGGCATTTCATCAAAGGATTTGAGCAGCCCCGGAAAAATGCGATCGTAGGCCGACACAATGATGTCATCCTCATTGACCACATAGAATTCGACCGTACCGTCAAACGCATCGACCACCGCTTTTACCGAATTTCTGATATAATTGACGCCGTTGAAATGGCTGATCGATCCCCGGTATTTGGGTGAATAGGGATAATTGTCGGAAACCGTATAGGCATCGATTATATATTTGATATGCCCGTCATTGCTGATCATGGCATAGGGATCACGGTCGAACATGAGAAAGGGGGCCAGGGCCCGCACTCTTTCAAGGATATTTCTATTGAATAGGATCCGGGATTCTTTTGTAAAATAATCGGAAAAGAGTATCCGGTAATCATTGAATTTCCAGGCGTAGAAAAATTTTCTGACAAAAGAGGCGATTCCTACCCCGCCGGTACCGTCATAGGTGGTGTACACGATCTCTTCGCCCGAGGGATAATGAAGTTCTTCCTGCGTTGTGCGGGCAAACACATAATCATTCGTTTTTTCACCATAGTAAATTCCCGGCCGGGTAATGGAAAGCCCTTCGGGAATAACCTGCAGCGGCATGTTCTTTACTAAAAGTTTGGGACCACCCTGGGGCAGGAATTCATGGACCGGCAGCAGGACCAGGCCGTATCCATGAGTATATTTCATTTTCTTACTTACCCAGGTCTGTGACTCCACCTCGAGTTTGTTTTTCGCAAGTTCACGAACCGAGAGCATGACCTGACGGTATTCACCATTGAGATAATACCGGTCGATATCGACATCGTGGAATTCGTAATAAAGGCGAATCTCCTGCTGTTCCTTCAGATTATCGATAAGCGCGCGCGGATCCCAGAGCCTGATATTCTCAACCGAACTGGTATTATGGTCGATAACTTCCCGGGTAACGTTTTCACCTTCGGCGTAATATTCCCGCTCGATAATATTTTTATCATCAACAGCATAGGCCTGACGGGCAAATTTGATATTATGGAGGATATAGGGTTTTTCGAGGGTAATCTCATTGGGGGTCAGAATCAGAGCATTGACTACCTGGGGAATGATGCCGATAAAGACAATCAGGACGGCGGCAACCAATCCGGGGATAAGAAACGTTCTTCCCCACCGGACTTCTCCTTCTCCAATACCGAAAAAAATCCGCCGCGCCCGGGGTGAGAAGGCACAGGCTGCCGAAATAATCGCAACAGCCGAATAGAGGATAACGGCAATGATATAGGCAAGCCGGCGATAATGAATGTCGACATACCCGACGCCGTTTACAACCCCTTCGGTCGAATACATGAGCCGGATTATGGCCAGCCATGAATTGACCGCCAGGCCCGCCAGAAACAGGGCGAGCAGTAAGAAAAGATGGCCGCTGATTGTTTTAAGCCGCCCGAAATCTTCGGCGGTAATCGAATTCTTGTCTGTCTGTGTCCGGATATAGGTGTACAGACGCGCGATAACGACGGTAATACCGGTAAGAACAATCAAAGAAAAAAACCAGTTTAAAAGCGCCGAATAAAAAGGAAATGAGAAAAGATAAAATCCCATGGTCCGTCCATAAACCGGGTCCCGTATATCACCCGGAACACGATTTATATACAGCAGCACGCTCTCCCACATACCGCTTATTCCGAATCCGAGTATTACAGCAAGAATCAGGGAAAATACAAAGGAATATTTCGTTTTATGTTCTGCTGCTTTTCGAGCCGAGGTTTTTAAAAAAGCATAGACAAATGCAAAGGCGACGCCTGCGCCGATTACGTAGAGCAGTATTCTTGCCGTAATAACCGTCCAGTAACGTTGCGCATAGCCCAGATTATCAAACCAGAGCAAATCGGTGTAAATGGCGCCGAATATGTTGAATGCGATTATGATCAATATGTCTAAAATTATAATACCGATCGAATTACGCAGCCTCTTTGTATATTGGTCGGGAGGGAACTTGTTTGATCTCTGAAAAGTCTGAAACAGTGGAATACATCCAAGCAAAAAAAAGAGAAGCCCGATAAAAAGAAACATACATCCTCCGACTACGGATTTTATGGAGAACTCCCTGCCGGGATATCTCTATTAATTATGTTTATTCATTTATTACTGAATAGTATCAGAAACCCACGGGAAGTTATCTGCATACTCGGTATTTTCAGGATATAATGCAATAAGCATGCCGAATAGAAGGCATTGTAATTGCAAAAGGTGAATACCGAAGGTGAACCGGCGGCAACGGCAGTGATTTTCGATTTTAATAAAGATTTTTGCATATATGAGAAAATTCTTTTCCCTGTATTCCGTGGGATTATTTCCCGATCTTGAGCACAATTTTTCCCCGCCCGTGTCCCGAATCAAGACGGTGATGGGCTTCGCTTACCTTTTCGAGGGGAATAATTCTGTCGATCAGCGGGCTTATTTTCCTCTGTTCCAGAATGGCTTTAAGAATTTCCAGCCGCTTCCGCTCCCGGGTCAGCATCACACCGTAATAGGTGCAATTCTTCCGGTAAGCCTGGGTCAGATCGCCACCGGGTCCCAGAATTCCTGCCAGACGGCCAAAAGGTCGCGTTGCGGCAAGGCTTCGCTGAATGATATCACCACCCACTGTATCGAAAACAGCATCAACACCCCTGCCGCCGGTTTCTTTTAACGCAATTTCGAAAGGATCCTGGTTTGCATAATCGATAGCAACATCAACCCCGAGTGAGTGAAGAGTCTCCTGGTTGCTTTTGCTTGCCGTGGCCAGTACCCGTGCACCCGATCCCCTGGCCAGTTGCACGGCAAAGGAGCCGACCCCACCTGCACCGCCGTGAATCAGAATCGTTTCACCGATACTTATCCGGAGACGCCGTATAATGGCTTCATAGGCCGTGCCCCCGGCCAGTGGAACCGCAGCAGCTTCTATGTGACTGAGCGATGACGGCTTATGGGTCACAATCGATGCCGCCACAACGTTGTACTCCGCATAGCTCCCCGACCGGGTGGGATCGATCTCCGGCGTATAGAATACTTCATCACCATTGACAAATTCATTCACGCCATCACCCACCTGCTCCACAATCCCGGACACATCATACCCTAAAATCACCGGCGGCTTAATGCCACCCCAGTAACCGGTCTTGCGAATTTTCGCTTCCACAGGATTTGTCCCCGATGCCACAACCCGGACCAGCAATTCGCCCGGTCCCGGTGACGGTTTTTCAATATCCTTCAATTCAAACAAATCAGGACTTCCAAATTTCGGTGTTACCATTGCTCGCATAGGACACGCTCCCCGGTTAAGAGTTTAATTGGTGAAGTGCTGGAGTAGGAAAGCAATTTGAATGCCAATGAGGAAAGGGATGAGAAGAGGGGGAAAGATTACAAGCAATTTGAGACAAAAGACCTGTCCTGAGATGCTACCGGTAGAGTGACAACGATTTGACAAGAAAAAAACCTACCATCCTGATCCACGACCATCATCCATTATCCTCTTTTGACACTTCGGCAAACTCAGTGCATCGCCTTCGACGTTCGTATTTCGCCCCCATCTTCGGCCTCCCTCGTCTCTTCTTCCGGCACGAGTCTTGCTCTATTTGAATTTTCACATACCGAAAGGAGCATTCTATGGCACAACGTTATTATATCGAAAATCTACCACGAAAAGTTGGCGATCAGGAATTGCGGCACCTTATGGAGAATTACGGTTCTCCCCGATGGGTCCAGGTATTGCGCGATCCGGATGGGAAATCCCGGGGTATCGCCGTTATCGAAATGAAAAACAGACACACCACGATCGAGGAACTCGACGGACGGGAATGGGAAGGGGCTAATTTGATCGTAGGGCATATCGAGCGTGAAGCCAGAGCCCATCTGAAATACGGGCGGCAGCACTATACCGCCGGGGACCGGAGGATGCATCATTTGTGAAGAGTGAGGGTGAACATTCTACTTTTTTGTCTTTGGAATATAAATCTCATTAAATGTATAGTTACGAAAGAATCTGCCCAAAACTACGGCAAAATACGGCTTTTGAAAGAACATAAAATGGTAGCTCCAAAAGATATACCTTAAGCAGACCCGTGATATGGATATAACAATCAGAAATGAAACCCAAAGCGATTACCGGGCGGTGATGCAAATGATTGGTGACAACGGTGACCCCGAAGAAAGTCCAGAATACCCGACCTTACCCAAATTGTCATACTCATTTACCCATCGATGAAACAATGATACTTCCTGTGAAGCCGGGCACCACCCGAATGGCCCGTAATTTGCACCTCAATTCACCGGTGATTGACCGGTATCATGTAACAGGGAGCGCAACCATGAAAAATCTTCCTTCGGCCATTTTATATGCTTTATTAACGTCTCTGGTTCTGCTCGGCATGCTCCTGTTTTTTTGCGGCAAGCCATCTATAGAAGTAAAGATACCCGCAGCCGAGGTGCGACGGGATTTGCAAAAGAAATTTCCGGAAACCCGAACCTATGCTGCAATCGCTCAGGTAACCCTGCAGAACCCGACACTTCTTTTAGCCCGCCGCAAGGATAAACTCACCATCGGTCTGGAGGTGGTGCTCTCTCCGCGGGGATTGGGAGCAGTGGAGGTGGAAAAAGGGCGAATCGTTTTCACCAGCGGCCTCGCCTTTGATCCCTCAAAAGGCACGTTCTACCTCGAAAATACCAATGTCGATTCCATTGTGCTCGATCTCAGCCAACTGGATACACGGGTACAGCGAGGAATCAAGGAGGTAATTCGAATAATTTTAGGGGAGAATATCGAAGGATCCGTTGTCCGTCGTCTGGAACCCGGCTCTCTGCGGACCCCCATTGCAAAGCTGTTTATCCGCAAGGTTAATATCAGGGAGGAGGGGATTGTGGTGACGCTGGGGTTTTAGTATCGTATCCGAGTCATTTGACCGGCACATCCGGCTTTATTTTTCATGGTCCGCCCCTCGCTCCCGGCCCCTCACACTGATGCAGACAAATATCTCAGACCAAGCTTGCGCAGAATCCTACTTTCCGGTTTTAATTCTGAATGGACCTGTGGTTATCCCTTTATATATAGCGGTCACCAGAAATTCAGCCGGAACCTCAAATCTTACGCCATATTTATTAAAAAATTCTTTCATGCAATCGAAAGCAAAATATGCTTTTAAGGATTGCCCCTCTTTCAGTGGCACCATATTCATAAGGTGCCCTAATTCATGCATAATGCACATTGAATGAATAGTATCATTTTTGTCAATAACTATAAGATTATTCGGCGGAGTGCCGCCATCGCCGCCCCATGGGCCTGACGCAGCGGTTAAACGTAGAGCAATATCGACCGGTTCTTTTAAAGAGACTGCTGCATTCTTTGGCAGTTCCACCTTAACATTTAATTCATCGACACGACTAACAAGACCTGTATTATCGTCGATATGCTGAATTCATCTCCCCCCGCCAATCCGCACGCAAGCACACACTCACTCTTCCCGTTCTTCACCTTTGTCTCGGTTTTCGCCTTCTTGTCCTTGAACTCGACCAGCTTATTGTCGGCCGGATTTTTCAGTCCTGTTTTCGGGTCGTTCCGTTTGCTGTTATTGTCACCTGCGGTTGCTTCCCAGGTTACCATCTCGCCGTCAGGAGCGCCCCTGATTTACACAGACATTGTTAATTCGGGGCCCTGATCCGAATCGTTTTGTTTCAGGTTAACGAACTGCTTGTGCGGCGTTTTTTCCGGTTTAATCAGCTTTATGGAAACTTCTTTATTTTCGGGTATTTGCCCCGGCTTTACCGGAGCCTTCTTCCATTCCTTCTCAGTTACCGGATCTTTATTCTTGTCTACTTTTTTCCCTGCCGCGGGCGCAACCGCAGGAGACGCTTCTCCTTTTGTATAAAACCGGCTATTGTCACTCAAAATAACTATCAAGCCTGAATAAATCAAGATAAGACTCATCCGGCTGAAAATGTCCGATTGGTTTGAAAAAATGCTTAATGGATATTGAGCCGAGAAAAATTAAATACTATCGGTCAAAAAAACGGGAGCGCATGGTAAATAAAATGGATCAGACATCTAAGCGCCTATGCTAAAAACCTCTGCTGCAGTCCCCCGGCTGCAACCCCTTCACAGTCGGGCTACTGTATCGTCCCCCTCTCTTCCGGTCTGTGAACACAAATTTATTTATCCTCTTCCGACTTTCAACATTCAGGTTCCTCCTCAGCCTCACCATAATTATGAGCCCCCGTTCACGATCGGGCCCCAGTGTACTGTATCTCATAAATGGACGTGATGGCCCGAGGCCGAGCGAAAAGCCGAGTGCCGCGAAGCGCGAAGCAGACATCCTGGAATGGTCCGGCGATGCAGCACGACAAAGGCAGTCGGCTTTGCAGCCGGACGAAGTCCGCAACCATATATGAGATGAGTTCTATAAGTATTTACTCCTCACGATCTCGATTCCCTCATATCCTCATTTGCTCGTTCATTGGTGGTCCCCCTCCCCTTTTTCCATTTTTGCAAAAATAAGAATCCGATTGTCTGATTCGGGAAAACCAAACGATCCATTTCGAACAAATTCTCACTATAGCCGTTGTACTACACATTTTGGCATGCATTTCGCTATTTGTATTGCAATGACTATGAACAATACCATGGCTCAATATCCATATCGGACCTGTAGCACGAAATGGGCCGACTTGTGCAGGACATCGGTTGCCCTATGCCTGTATATGCTCGTTTGTGATGTTTCCCAGGCTCAGCCGATCCGGGTTTTAGCCCGAAAAGCAGACCGCTCAGGCATGGAAATAACCGTTTACAATGCAAATATCGGCCTTGTCAAAGATACCCGTACAATTACCATGCCCAGAGGAAAGGTGAAGGTGTATTTCGAGGGAGTTGCAGCCGATATACTTCCTTCAAGCGTCACCGCAACATCGACATCGAACTCAGGTTCTTTTACAATCCTCGAGCAGAACTACGAATACGACCTTATCAACAGAAATAAACTGCTGAATAAATATGTCGGTAAAAGGCTCCGGATAATCCAGTGGAACGAATATCAAGACCGGACAATTACCACCGAAGCCAATCTGATCAGTAACAACGACGGTCCGGTGTATCGGGTGGAAGATAAGATTTATCTGGACCATCCGGGATATGTGGTACTTCCGGCGCTTCCCGAGGGACTGGTGGCCCACCCCACGCTGATATGGCTGGCTGAGAACAGGACGGAGAAAGCACACACCCTCGAAGCATCTTATCTGACCGAAAATATCAACTGGAAAGCCAATTACATTCTGCTTGTGTACGACAACAAGCGGCGGGCCGACCTGAATGGATGGGTGACACTCGACAACCGCAGCGGCGCATCCTTTCCCAATGCAACGTTGAAACTCGTTGCCGGCAAAGTGAATCGCGTGCAGCAATCTCCCGGTTTCGACCGTCGACGATATCGAGGGTTGGGTAAAGCCGAGGCAGCGGAGGAGGTCGGGGAAGAAGCATTATCATCCTACCATTTATACACCATCGCTCGTCCGGTAAATATCGACCAGGCGCAAACAAAGCAAATCCGTTTCTTTGGAACATCGAAAATATCGGTTGCCAAAGAATACCTGATCGAGGGGAGCAGCCGTTTTTTCAGGGGAAGATATACCGGCAGGGATGTTGAGGCGCCGGTGCTGGTTATTTATTCTTTGACCAATTCCCGACGGCGGGGGCCCGGACGGCCGCTTCCGGCAGGGATTATCAGAGGATATGTAGAAGATTCCGAAGGACAGCGGCAGTTTATCGGTGAAGACAGAATCGACCATACCCCGGTGAATAAAACAGTCAAGCTGGAAATGGGAGCCGCCTTTGATATTACCGCAGAACGCCGTCAAACAGCATATAACCGTGTCAGTACTCAGTTATATGAATCGGCATGGGAAATTGAAGTGAAAAATCAGACCGAATCTTCGGTGCGGGTCGATATTATCGAACACTTTGATGACAATTGGGAAATAACCCAAAAAAGCCATTCATACGAAAAATTCGATGCCTTTACAGTCAAGTTTACCCTGAACATTCCCAAAAAGGACAAAAACACTCTCACCTATCGGGTGAGAGTGGGACTGGAATAAGTTTGCCGAACCGTCATTAGAAAGGTATTATATGCCGTTTAAACCAGGAGCCTGGTATACACCCGGAAAGTGCACATTTACGGTTTGGGCACCCCATCATGAAAAAATCACCCTGGAATTACTCCGTCCGCGAAAAGCCGAAATTCCGATGGATAAAGATCCGCTGGGATACTGGCACTGCCTGTTGCCGGAACTTCCGGCGGGAAGCATATATCAGTATTGTATTGACGACTCCATACGGCGCCCGGATCCGGCGTCTTTTACCCAGCCCGAAGGGGTCCATGGCCCCTCTCAGGTAGTCGACCATACCGAATTCGCCTGGGAAGATCAGAAATGGAAAGGAATTCTGCTTCACGACTATATCATCTACGAGTTTCATATCGGCACCTTTACCGACGAAGGAACACTGCTGTCGGCGACACAACGTCTTAACCACCTTGTCGATCTCGGTATTACTGCAGTCGAACTCATGCCGGTAGCCCACTTCCCGGGCAACCGCAACTGGGGGTATGACGGCGTCTATCCCTTTGCAGTACACACCGCTTACGGCGGTATCAACGGCTTAAAAGATTTTGTTAACGAGTGCCATAAACGGGGACTGGCGGTTATTCTTGACGTTGTGTATAATCATCTTGGTCCTGAAGGCAACTACATGCGCGATTTCGGCCCTTACTTTACCGATAAATATAAAACGCCCTGGGGCGATGCTGTCAATTTTGACGGTCCCTTCAGCGATGAAGTAAGACGTTATTTTATCGCCAATGCACTCTACTGGTACGAATATTTTCATATCGACGCTCTTCGTTTGGATGCCGTGCATGCGATATACGATTTCAGTGCCAAACCTTTTCTTGCTCAGCTTGCCGATGAAGTTCATGAGTGGTCGCGTTCCAACTCCCGCATGCGCTGGCTCATTGCCGAAAGCGACCTGAACGATTCCCGTTTAATCAGACCGGCATCACAAGGCGGGTTAGATATCGATGCGCAATGGTCCGATGATTTCCACCATGCGCTTCATGTCCAACTCACCGGTGAGAATCAGGGAATTCTGGGAGATTTCACCGACAGCGACGTACTCGCCAAAGCATTGAATGACCGGTTTGTTTATGACGGCCGTTATTCGAATTACCGCAAACGGACCCATGGCAACCCGGCGGTTGACCTGGCCCGAAATAAATTCGTCCTTTGCATTCAGAACCACGACCAGGTCGGTAATCGTGCCCGGGGTGAACGAATGAGCCTACTTGTCGATTTTGAAAGCCGGAAGTGTGCAGCGGCCGTACTTCTCCTTTCCCCGTATATCCCCCTGATGTTCATGGGTGAAGAGTATGGGGAAGCGAACCCCTTTCTTTATTTTGTCGATCATACCGATCCCGATTTACAGGAAGCGGTACGCAAAGGAAGAAAAGAGGAATTTGCCGCATTTCATGTGGGAATCGACCCTCCCGATCCCTTTGCAGAGGATACATTTTTTCAGTCTAAACTCCAGTGGAGCCGGACAGAAAAGGCCGATCATGCCATCTTGCTCGGTTTTTACCGCACCTGTATCGGTTTACGCCGGGAATATGCCTTTGCAAAGAAACATGTCTCATCTGCCCCTGAAATATACGCAGACAACGATGGTAAATTTATTACCATTATCATGGAAACAGAAAGTGGAACAGTTGTATGTCTTTTCAATTTTGCCGATCATCCTGCATCGATTACCCGTATGGAAGATAAAAGCTGGGAAAAGGTCCTCGATTCGAGCGATCCACGATGGAACGGTCCCGGTTCACTGCTCCCCGCCCTGAAGAAGGGTTCACTTCGTAAGGAAAAAATAAATGGGAAATGCAGCGCGGTTTTTGTCGCTGCGTAATGAAATATCAAGTCTATGAATACAAACACAATTATACCCGACTCCACCTATCGACTTCAGTTTAGGCCGTCGTTTACTTTTGCTCATGCCCGCGAACAGATCATCTATCTCAAAAAGATGGGTATCAGCCATATTTATGCATCGCCGGTAACACGGGCTGCCACCGGCAGTCTTCATGGCTACGATGTTTGCGATCCACGGGAAATCAACCCTGAATTGGGTACCTGGGATGAACTCGTCTCCTTACTTGCCTGGGTAAAAGATCATGACATGGGATGGATTCAGGACATTGTACCCAATCACATGGCATACAGCCCTGAAAATAACATGCTCATGGATGTACTCACTCATGGGCGAGCGTCACGGTATGCGGAATTTTTTGATATTAACTGGGATCATATGCACGAAAGTCTGCGTGGAAGGATTATCGCCCCTTTTTTAGGCAAGCCGCTCGGTGATTGTATCAGCGATAAGGAAATTTCACTTGTCTACGAGAACAACCGGCTGCAGACGGCCTATTACGAGAAACGTTTTCCAGTCCGGCCGGAAAGCTATTTCGAAGTGTTCGGCCGCAATCTCTTTGCGCTCCGTCAATGTCTTTCGGGGCAGGAATATGTCCGGTTTGCCGGTGTACTGCACACCCTTCACAACCTCCCCGACTCAAGCGAACCACAGGAACGGTACAGCCAGACGGAGATGGCGTTACAGGTACTCAATGAAGTATATACCACACACGAGTCGATCAGGAAATTTATCGATGAGACCATAGCGGAATACAATGCCGACGGTTCGTCGTCTCCCGGCCCGGGACTTCTGCAGCAACTGCTCGATCACCAGCATTACCGTCTCAGTTTCTGGCGTGTTGCAGCCGAAGAAATTAACTACCGCCGGTTTTTCACTATCAACGATCTTATCGCCGTGAGGGTGGACAACGAACGGGTATTCAACACCACCCATGCACTGATGTTCGATCTTATTTCCCAGGGATTGATTCAGGGACTTCGCATCGATCATATCGACGGGCTTTATGATCCCTATGCCTATCTGCAAAATATCCGCACCCGCTCTCCGGGTATCTATCTGGTAGTCGAAAAAATCCTTGAACGGAACGAGACGCTCCCCAAACACTGGCCGGTGGAAGGCGATACGGGGTATCAATTTCTCAACAAACTGAACGGGATATTCTGCCGGAGAAGCAGTGAACGGATCTTGAGTGGAATCTATACCCGTTTTATCGGCCATAAGATCAGGGTCAATGAACTCGAAGTTGACCGCAAGCGTCTAATTATTCACAAGCATATGCTTGGTGATCTCGATAATCTGGCCGCGCTTATTCTTCATGCGGCAAACCATGAACTTCCGGGCAACGATGTCACTTTTCATGGTTTGCGCCGGGCGCTTACCGAACTGTTGGTCCATTTTCCTGTGTACCGGACCTATATCGATTTTTACAAATATGAGAATAGCGATAAAAAGGTTGTTTTAAGTGCAATCAAAAAAGCCCTCAGTGCCCGTCCCGAATTCAAATACGAATACCGTTTTATCGAGTATTTTTTTACTCGTCTGAAAACCAATCCGGCACCGGAAACCCAGGACCGCCGGGCATCGCTGATGCGGTTCCAGCAATTTACCGGTCCTCTTATGGCAAAGGGTTACGAAGACACTTTTCTTTACATATACAACAGGTTGACGGCGCTCAATGAAGTGGGTGGCTGGCCTGCCGAATTCGGTACACCACTCACGAAGTTTCATCATTATATACAAAAACGACAGCAACACCGCCCCGCTGCGCTCAATGCAACGGCTACTCACGATTCGAAACGGGGCGAGGATACCCGCACACGGCTCCTGGTTCTTTCTGAAATTCCATTTAAATGGGGAAAAAAGGCATCCCATTGGAAAAAGATTAACAGCCGGTTCAAAAAACGGGTACATTCGCGGCAGGCTCCCGATTTCAATGATGAATATCTGCTCTATCAGACACTGATTGCAACACTCACCCTTACTGAGCGGGGGCTTAACGACGCCTATCGGTCGCGCATTAAAGAGTTCATGCTCAAAGCGATCAGAGAAGCGAAAATTCATACGGCATGGATAGAACCTGATACAGATTATGAAAAAGCGGTCATGAATTTTATCGATGCTCTTCTGGCAGAAGACAACAGGGAATTCCTCGATGACCTGCGGGACTTTGTCTCGACAATCGCATGGCACGGCATGCTCAATTCTCTTTCTCAGTGCCTTATCCGAAATACCGTTCCGGGAGTTCCGGACATGTTTCAGGGGACCGAACTGATCGAATATATGCTCGTTGATCCCGACAATCGCCGTGAAGTTGACTATCGATTGCGCAAAAGCCTTTTGAACAGACTTGTCGAAGGAATCGAATCGGGTCTTGATTCTCTGCTTGCTCAATTGATCGCCACGCCCAATGAAGCGCTTATGAAAATGTATGCAATTTACGGTTCCCTCCAGGCCCGTCGCCAAAACCCGGAACTCTTTAACCAAGGGAGTTATGTTCCAGTCAGAACAACGGGTGACTACGCAGAGAACATTGTCGCCTTTGTCCGGGAATCCGGCGCCACCGCATCCTTGACACTTGCGCCAAGGTTCACCTGTTCGCTGATGGAAAAAATGGAATATCCCCTGGGTAAGGAAATGTGGAAAAATACGAACCTGACACTTCCCTTTGCAGAGCAGAGGAGCTTCCGGGAAATATACAGCGGTGAAGAGATGGAACTTGGCCCCGAAATAGAGGTCGGTGAGCTGATCACCCATTTTCCGGTGGGGCTCTGGATCTCAAAAGGTTAACTTCCGCTAAGGACTATTGAATGGACAAATCGAAAACGGAAAATATCAAAGCAGCATGGACACAGTCATGGAAAGATGTTTGTAAAACCCTTGAGGTAGATACTGAGTCGGGGCTGAAACCCGAAGAAGCGAAACAGCGATTGGAAACATTCGGCAGTAACCGTCTGGCACAAGTCGAACGGGAGAGTGTCTGGTCGATTCTCATACGGCAATTTAAAAGCCTGATCATGGCGGTGTTGTTTGCCGCAGTCGTGCTTTCCTTTCTTTTCCAGAAATGGACCGACGGTATTGCCATACTGCTCGCTTTACTCATTAATGCAGCGATCGGATTCGTTACCGAGCTTCGTGCCCTGCGGACCATGGAATCACTGCAGCAAATGGACACCAAATCCGCCAAGGTCATGCGTGACGGCACTGCTCATACGCTCGATTCGCGGAATCTGGTCCCCGGGGATATTGTCCTTATCGAAAGCGGTGATATTGCCGCTGCCGACATGCGGGTGATCGAATCGAACAATCTTACGATAGATGAATCCGCACTCACCGGAGAATCGGTGCCTGTTCGAAAGACTGAAGACACCGTTTCCAAAGACGCTCCTCTTCCCGAACGGAAATCGATGCTGTTCAAGGGTACGGCAATTACCGAAGGGTCGGGCTCTGCGGTGGTGGTGTCTACCGGCATGGATACCGAAATCGGCGGAGTCTCTTCGCTGGTACAGGAGGCCGAGTCGGAAGAAGATCCACTCGACCGTCAATTGAACCGCCTGGCAACCAAGCTCGTACGCCTGATTGTGGTCATTGCGGTTGTTGTTGCAGCGGCGGGCATTATCGCCGGGAGAGAGCTGTTTTTAATGATTGAAACAGCGATTGCACTCTTTATTGCCGCGGTCCCCGAAGGTCTTCCCATCGTATCGACCGTCGCCCTTGCCCGGGGCATGAAACGGATGGCTGAAAGGAATGCACTTGTCCGCCGTCTTTCGGCCGTCCAGACGCTGGGATCAACTACCATTGTCTTTACCGATAAAACAGGAACCCTGACCGAAAATAAAATGAGAGTGGAAAAATACAGCTCCGTGCACCATCCGGTCGATGTTGCCGGCCGGGGAGATGATAACAGCGTCGTGTTTCACGACAGCAAACAGGACAAAGATATCGATATCGAGCAGGATACCACGCTCAGGGCCATGGTTCAGGTGGGAGTACTCTGCAATAATGCATCGATAAATGATGAGGGCAATGTTGGCGATCCCATGGAAATCGCTCTTCTTGAAGCCGGAATGAAAGCCGGCATGGACCGGGAACAGCAAACAGAAAAGAACCCCGAAATCAGAGAAGTAGCCTTTGATCCTGATAAGAAAATGATGGCTACCTATCATAAGACCGAGAACGGTATTTTTGAAGCGGTCAAGGGGGCGCCGGGTGCGGTATTGCAGGCATGTTCGACTATTCGAACCAATGGAGAGACCGGAAAACTCGATGATACATTGCGGGAAGAATGGAAAAAGAATTCAGCCGATATGGCACTGGAGGGCATGCGGGTCCTTGGCCTGGCCATGCGCACTCCCCAAAGTGAAGAGGGCGCTCCCTATACCGACCTGACCTTCCTGGGACTTGTCGGCATGATCGATCCTGCCCGTAAAGATGTCATGGAACCGATCGAAATGTGCCGCAAGGCCGGTGTTCGCGTTGTTATGGTTACCGGCGACCAGCGGGAGACCGCAATAGCTATCGGCAAGGAACTGGGTCTTGTTGAGAGTGACAAGAATGTCTTTCATGGAAGTGACCTTCAAGCTCCCGAGAATCTTGATGAAAAACGGCGCAAGGAGCTGATCTCCGGAGCCATATTCGCTCGCGTGGGTCCGAAACAGAAACTCGACCTCATAGCCTTACATCAGAACAAGGGCGAGATTGTTGCCATGACCGGCGACGGCGTCAACGACGCCCCTGCGTTGAAAAAGGCGGATATCGGTATTGCCATGGGAAAACGGGGGCAGCCTGTTGCCGAAGATTCATCGGACATTATCCTTCAAGACGACCGTTTTGCCACCATTACCGCGGCCATTCAGCAGGGAAGAGTTATCTTTGAAAATATCAGAAATTTTGTCATGTATATGATTTCCGGCAATATCGGTGAAATCTGCATTGTCTTTTTTGCCTCGATTGTCGGCGCCCCGCTTCCCCTTCTTCCTCTTCAAATACTCTATATCAATATTGTCAACGATATATTTCCGGCCATTGCCCTTGCGGTTGGCCCGGGAAGCGGCAACGAAATGCAACATCCACCCCGCGCCCCGTCAGAACCCATCGTTACCCGGCGCAATTGGCGTACAATAGGCATTTTCGGTATTATTATCGCCATTCCGATTCTCGGCACCTTTGCCTATGCCCTGCGATGGGCCGGCATGGACCATCAGAAAGCGGCGACAATAACATTTCTCTCTATCGCCTTTGCCCGTCTCTGGCATGCACTCAATCTGCGCGAACATGGTTCATCATTCTTAAAAAACCGCATCACACGAAATTTGGTGGTATGGATGGCCATCGGGCTCTGCATTGCCCTTCTGTTAATCGCTGTCTATGTTCCTCCTGTGGCCCGGGTCCTGGATGTCGTACAGTTATCAGCCTCAGAATGGGGACTGGTCGGTCTTACAAGTATCATCCCCCTGCTTCTCGGGCAACTCGCTGTCCGGCTCGGCATTGTCAATTGAACCGATAATCTGCCGTTATGGAATGGAAACACATCAAGCGTATACGGATATCTCCCATTCTCCTGCGGCAGTGTTTCCAGGCGCGGCACCGGTATAAAGGCGGTATCTTCGAATGCCTGGGTTGTATCCCTGTCCAGACCGTTCTCGTGATTGCTGTTTTGATCCATTGTCTGAATAGTGAGTGAAAGCAAAGCCATCAGAAAAATTATGAAAATGAGGGCTGCTATCCCCCATCGAGCATATATCTGCCGTTGTGTCATTATACACCTCCCTTGTCAATAATTCTTTGTAACCATACTAAAAAAAAGCAATCTTCGTACCACTCCATCTTTCGGCATTGCCGTAAATTCCCGAAAATGCCAATAATTTTATCGAATATGCAAAAACATTCGCCTTAAAACGCTGTAAAGAGCATCGGCATTAAATTTGATTGTTATAGAAGCTCGTACATTCGCACCTTTAAGACAGGAGAAGCAGGAGTTTGAATAATAATCACCACAATCACCGGAGTAATGCGGAACGTTTCTGGATGGTTTTAGGCGTTCTGGTTGCCATGCTCGGAGCGATTTATGTATTACGCCCTCTTGGATTTATTGCCTTCATGATATTTGCCGGTATCCTTGCGGGCATTCTGCTTGACGGCATTGTTGAATTAATCCGCAAACATATTCATTTCCCCCGGGTTTTAGCGCTTTTATTGACGGTCGTGGCTTTTTTAATCCTGGCAGCACTAGGATCGTGGTTGATCGGTCCGAATATAATCGACCAGGCCCTCCAGCTTCTTGATCGTGTTCCGGAAGCGGCCAAACGAACTAAATCCATCCTTTTGAACTACAACTGGGGTGATGAAATCTGGCAAAACCTGACCCGGACAAATTTCCCTGCCGGTGAGGTAGTGGACCGTCTTACCCTGGCCTTTTCTTCAACCCTCGGCGTTATCGGTAATATGCTGGTAATCTTTTTTATCGGTTTTTATCTGGCCCTGAAACCGTCAGTGTATATCAATGGTTTTCTCAAGTTGATCCCGCCCGGTAAAAGAGAGCGTATTCGGACTGTTTTTTCTCATACCGGGTCCTCCCTTCGGGCATGGCTTCTGGCCCGGCTTATCTCCATGATCGTTGTGGGAATCCTTTCTCTGATTGGCTATCTGATTCTGGATATTCAACTGGCCCTTGCCCTTGCTGTTATCGCGGGTCTCCTTTCATTCATTCCCTATCTCGGCCCGGTGCTGGCACTGATACCGGCCCTGATCGTCACCGTTGCAGAGGAACCGATCAAGGCACTGTATGTGTTGATCGTCTATTCGATTGTACAGGTCCTCGAAAGCTATTTGATAACCCCCCTTGTCGAGCAGCATGCGACATCAGTACCGGCAGCCTTTCTGATAACTGTTCAGATTGTCATGGCGGTGGTTGGGGGCCTCATGGGCATCCTTATCGCTACCCCACTTGCTGTAGCAGGGATTGTGGCCATTCGAATGCTGTACGTCGAAGATGTTCTTCACGATTCGGCATAGTGTTTGCATGCTTGTACGGGCAAAAAGGAATGAATACTGAATGTTTGATGCTGGATTTCGACTTTAGATTTTTAACTTTTAACCACTAGCAAAGAGACCACTTATGAACAGTTTTTTCGACCCCCTCTATAAGCAGGAAAAAGAAAGCAAGAAGGCGTACAAAAACTTTATTAACGGCACGTGGGTTGATCCCGAATCAACGGACCGGTTCGATATAATTAACCCATCAACCGGAGAGACCATTGCAACGGCGCCTCTTTGCACCGAAGATCATGTATCGAAGGCTATCAGGCAGGCAAAAGAAGCTCAGGGGAAAGAATCCTTTCCTCCACTGGACCGTCTGGCGATAATGGAACGGGCGGCGGGTATTCTGGAAGAACATTCCGACAGCTTTGTTCAAACGATCACCTGTGAATCGGGAAAACCGATTTCCGACGCCCGGTCTGAAGTGCATGCCACAATCGAGCGTATGCATCTTGCCCGGGAAGAGGTCCGGATTTTGTATGGTGAATACATTCCCGGCGAATGGGTCGAGGACACCCGCAATAAATTTGCGATCGTCCTGCGAAACCCGCTGGGGGTAGTTGCAGCCTTATCGCCCTTTAATTACCCTTTGTTTATTGGATCTGCAAAAATTATCCCGGCCCTTCTTGCAGGCAACAGCGTGGTTGTCAAGCCTGCAAGCGACGCCCCTTTGAGCCTGCTGCTTTTTGCGCGCGTTTTTCAGGAAGCCGGCCTTGCTCCGGGTATACTGCAAGTGCTGACCGGCAAAGGAAGTGTTCTGGGCGGCGTTCTGGCAAAGAGTTCCGACGTCGAGGCGATCAGTTTCACGGGCTCGACAAGGGCCGGAAAAGCCATTGCTCAGCAGGCCGGTATAAAAAGGCTCCATCTTGAACTCGGCGGTAATGCTGCCGCCCTGGTCCTACCAAACGCCGATATCAACCACGCGGCAGAACAGATCTGTAAAGGGACGTTTAAAAATTCCGGACAGCGTTGCGATGCGGTCTCCCGGGTGCTGGTCCATGAAAGTATTCATGATACTTTTATGAAAGCAGTTTCCGAAAAAATAAATTCCTATAAAATGGGCGATCCTCTGGATGAAGATACCAAGGTTGGTCCCCTTATCAATAACGACGCCCTCGAGAAAGTAGAACGTCTGGTAAACAGTGCCGTCGATTCGGGGGCTGAAGTAATCAGCGGCGCCGGGCATGACGATCTGTTTTATCTCCCCACAATCCTTGACAAGGTCACTCCCGACATGGATATCGCCAGGGAAGAAATATTCGGTCCGGTTATGCCGGTCATGACCTACTCGACTCCCGATGAAGCCGTCCGGATAGCCAATTCTTCGGAATATGGTCTTGACGGCTGCCTGTTTACCGAAAACATTAACGACGCCATACGTATTGCAAAAACAATGCAGGACGGCAATGTCGGTATCAATGCCGCTCCAAAACATGGCGTCGGTCACTTCCCTTTTGGAGGAAACAAGGCGTCCGGTATGGGCCGCGAAGGTCTGAAACACAGTATCGATGAATTAACCAGACTACATACCATTGTCATAGCCGAAAAATAATGACGTTTTTATTTTACCTGATCAATCACCCTGTTTCAAGGAGGAGTGTATGGCTCACATCAAAGACATTATGACCCCCAATGCCGAGACAATCCAATCGTCACAGACAGTAAAGGAAGCCGCAAGCCGGATGAAAAAACGGGATGTCGGTATTTTGCCGGTGTGCGAAGGTAATAATTTCGTTGGTATGATCACCGACCGGGATATTACTATCCGCGCCCTTGCCGAAGATTTAAATCCGGCTGCAACCACGGTTGGAGAAATCATGACCAAAAACATTGCATCGTGCTATGAAGACGATAGTCTTGAAGATGCTGCAACGACCATGGAACAGTATAAAGTGCGCCGCCTGCTGGTCAAAAATTCCGAAGGGATGTTTACCGGTATCATTTCACTCGGCGACCTGGCTGTTCATGGAAGTATCAACCTGGGCGCCGAAATTCTCAAAGAAGTATCGCAACCCGCGCAACCGGAACGATAAAAATAATCTCACCGGACGGAGGAGATATATCCGTCAACCTCCTCCGTCTTATACTGATATTCATATCCTATAAAGTTTATTCAACCCGAAAGGCTTTTTCCATGGCTCCAACAAAAATTGCATTTTTCGATACCAAATCGTACGACAAGCAGGTATTCGATGATGTCAACAAAGATTTCGGCTACACCATTACTTATTTCGAGACGCATCTCAATGAAGATACCGTGCCCCTGGCTGAAAATTTCGGCGCCGTGTGTATTTTCGTTAATGATCAGATCAATGAAAAGGTCATCAGAATGCTCGAATCCAATGATGTCCGTCTGATTGCCTTACGTTGTGCAGGATATAACAATATCGATATTGAAGCACTCAATAAAAGTCATATCAAAGCCGTCCGTGTGCCTGAATATTCACCCTTTGCCGTGGCGGAACATACGGTGGGTCTTATGCTGTGTCTCAACCGCCGTATTCATAAAGCATATATCCGCATCCGGGAACATAATTTTTCCATCAGTGGCCTCATGGGATCCGATTTCAACGGTAAGACCGCAGGAATTATCGGGACCGGCAAAATCGGAAAATGTGTTATCAGCATTCTTCGGGGAATGGGAATGAATGTTTTGGCCTATGATATTAAACAGGACGATAATTTTGCAAAAGATCATCAGGTTAAATATGTTGACCTCTCGGAGCTTCTCGAATCATCCGATGTCATATCCCTTCACTGTCCGCTTACTCCCAAAACCAAATATCTGATAAACGACACGACCGTCGATCAGATGAAAGACGGGGTTATGCTTGTCAACACCGGTCGCGGGGCTTTGATAAAAACAAGCGCCCTTGTGGGAGGCCTGAAACGGGGCAAAATTGGCGCAGCCGCCCTTGATGTTTACGAAGAAGAGAGCGAATACTTCTTCGAAGACTGGTCGCTCCAGATTATCAGCGACGAACTCCTGGCCCGGCTCCTGACATTCCCCAATGTAATTGTTACTTCACACCAGGGATTCTTTACCAGAGAAGCTATGACAAATATTGCCGCCACCACACTCGACAATATCACTCAATTTTTTGAGAAAAACAAGGCGCCCAATGAAGTATCCTGAATATTTCAACCGGAAAAAGAATGATGGGCGATAAAAAGACACGTCTGGCGCTGGTCTATGATTTCGACAAAACCCTCACTCCCAGGCCTATGCGCGATTATATCAACTGGCCCGACCTTACCGACAAAAAGAAAGGCGCGCTCTGGAATGATAAACCAACATCGTTCTCCAGTGAAGTAGACAAAGAAATCTACTGGATGAGAAAAGTCAAACAGTATGCCGACCTCAAACCCGGACGCCTGACCAGACGGTTTTTTCTGGAACAGGGGAAAAATGTAACCTTTTTCAGCGGCGTAGAATCGTTTTTCACCCGGATAAATGATTCGGTATACTCCATGTCGCACGGTACAATGGAGTGCAATCATTATATTATTTCATCGAGTATCAAGGACGTTATTGAAGGCACGCCGATCGCCTCCCATTTCCGCAATATTTTTGCTTCCCTGTTTTATTATGAACGTACCGGCCCGACATTTCCTCAGATTGTAGTTAATGACGCCGTAAAAACCCAGTGCCTTTACAGAATAAACAAAAACCGGGAACGGTGGTCTGAAGATGTTAACGAGTATATGCCCGAAGAAGAACGGCCGGTTCCTTTCTCGAATATGATTTATCTTGGCGATGGCCTGACCGATATTCCGGCGTTGAGTGTAGTACGGAAAAACGGTGGATACGGAATAGGAGTCTATTCCGATATAACGCCCTCAAGCCTGAAAACGCTTAAGGACTTAATTGACGGAAACCGGATCGACTTTGCCGCGCCAGCGGACTATTCCGAAAACAGCATTCTCTGTAAAGCGCTTACAACAATCTTGAGAATTATCATTGAAAAAGTCCGCCTTCAACAGATGAAAAAGGAATCGATCCAGACAAGCAGAACATTGGCACGACAGCATGGATAACCGCCCCATCGAATTCTCTTTCGAAGAATATTTTGCAAAGCTTATTTTTCACACTACTCAACGACACTTCGATATTTCGACGGCTCAATACGGCGCAGGTTCAGAGAGTTGCCCTACTACTCCAGTATGCGAACACTCCATTGAATAGTGACAGCATATCATAAACAGGTGCGATTTAAAACTAAACCGTCGGACCGGCATGTTTTACTCCCACTCCCGGTTTTTCGGAGATTTTAACCACTGTCGCCTGGGGTCCCATTTCACCCATGGATTCATTGTAATAAACCCCGGTTCCCGGTTCCAGCCTTTGAAAATCGTTATCGGTTACCGCATTCTGATGGAAATAAATCCGGCGGTTATCGACTGTCCGCAGAAAACCATACCCCTTAGTGGGAAAGATTCTGTCCACCACGGCCTCACGGCGCTGCTGCTCGTGTATTTTGGTCTCACCCCGCTGGAGGTCTTTCAGTTTTCTTAATTGACGCAAGGCTTCTTCAAAGGCGCGTCTGATTTCGGTTTGAGCCGAATCAGTCTGCTCCACATGCTTTGGTTCCTGATGGACTGCGATACGATGTCCCGGCGGCACTGAAATATCCAGCCGAACATGATAGGGTCTTCCGGTGCGTTGATGCCGTTCGGGCTGCTCGACAAGAACCCTGCAGCTGGAAATATAATCACATATTTCTTCAAGCTTCGCGGCTTTTGCTCGAATGAGATCATCGAGTTCATCGGTTGGGTTTACATTGCGATAGGAAATTTCAAGTGGAACATTCATAAGCGTCTTCTTTCTTCATTGTTTATCTCCGAACAGTGCCTTTTGAGCAAATCCAGAGATAAAGTATGAAACATTTACTACCCATCTTTGTTCCTGAAAATGCAAATCACATGCCAATGGCGGATAGAGAAGAGCGAAAGCAGAATCTGCAATAAAAGGGGCCGGAATTCCCGAAACCGATAAAACCATTTTCAGATATGCAAATGACATATGCCGGCTGTTTGTTCATAGAGTAAAGATGACTCCGATTCTCCGGTAAGCGGACCGGGACTTTGATCTTATACTTGCTGGCATCTTTTTTGCACTTGGAGAGTACAAGCGGAGTAGTAGTGGAATAATCCCGATATATTCGGGGCTAATGGAGTATTGGGGCATGAATACCAACGTTCACTGCTCTGATACTCCCGCACTCCGTAACTTCAATTCGTCCACAATTTCAAGGAGATTTTGTTGTATGGCCACATTACACAGCACTTTTTCGATTGATGATGTCCGTGATGTATTACTCCATAAGGGGAAACGATGTGTATCGATCTATATGCCGACCCATGTTGCGGGAGAAGAAACCAAGCAGGATCCCATTCGCCTTAAAAATCTGCGTAATCATGCAGTCGAAGAGTTAATGGGCACCGGCATACGACGGACCGACGCCGAAGCATATATGTTCCCGCTGGATGAAGAGATTGAAGTTTCCGTTCTTCAACGGCATTTATGCAATGGGTTCGCCGTTTTCATCAACCGGGAAACACATCGATTTATTCATCTTCCCCAGTCCCCCGAAGAACTGGTTGTCGTGGGAGACCATTTTCATGTCCTCCCTCTGATTCAAGCATCGGCCATACCACGGGAATTTTTCGTGCTTCGTCTGGGAAGAAAGAATATCGCTTTATTCCGATGTACCCATACTCTCATCGAAGATGCGACCCCGCCCGATATGCCGTCATCAATCCATGAAGCTCTTCTTTTGGACCTTTCTGAAAAGGGTGTACAGTTTAAATCGACCACCCCTACCAGTGAAGCCGGCAGGCCGGGTAAGTTTCATGGCCAGGGTGGTGAAAGCGACGTAAAAGAGCGCCTGCATGACTATTTTAAGCTGATCGATGAAAGCATTCACAAAAATCTTACACAACCCGCACCCCTGATTACCGCGGGGCTGCCCTATGCACGGGCAATCTATAAAGAAGCCAACACCTATCCGCACCTTCTCGAAGAAGGCATCTCCGAAAACCCCTTTGACTGCCCGAAAGAAGAACTTCAGCAAAAAGCTGTTGATATTCTCGAGCCGCTTATCAGACGAATACAGGAACGGTATGCCGATGAATTCCGTCGACAAAAGGGGCATGATGGTGAACGAGCATCCGAAACAATCGAGCAATCGATCCGCATGGCCCGGGAAGGCAGGATGGGCGCCCTCTTTGTGTCTGAAAACAACCACATGTGGGGAAGACTCAATCCTGAAACTGGTGATATCGAGAAACATCAGGAACACCAGGCCGGTGACAGCGACCTTTTCAATCTCGCTGCCATAGAAACCCTTGCACACGACGGCGATGTGTATGTCGTGGAGCCCGAACGAGTCCCGAGCGGTAAAACACTTGCGGGAGTGGCGAGATATTAGGAGCCGAAGGAAGAAAGAAGATAATTGATAAGGATAATAGACTAAGATAATGGATTGGTATTCACAAAATCGTATGCCGGATATCATCTACCCACTACCTTCAAGGAGCGCCTATGCCTGAACTTCCCGATGTTGAGGTTTTTCGACAGTATTTTAATAATGTAGCACTGAAAAAGAGAGTTGACAAAGTTGATATATCGGCAGATAGAATTCTGGAAGATATTTCTGCCCGCTCGTTTCAGAAGCGGGTAGGCCATTGCCGTTTTATGGCAAGCAGCCGCCACGGCAAACATCTGTTTGTGCAAACCGATAATGGCGGTGCTGTGGTACTGCATTTCGGCATGACCGGTTATTTACAACTGGTTAAAAATGATGAAGAGCAGCCAAAGCACACCAGCGTTGCATTCAGGTTCGACGACAAATCTCTTCTTGCCTATTCCTGCACCCGCCTTTTAGGCAAAGTTACATGGACCGGGGATGTGGATGAATATATCAAAAAAGAGAAACTGGGTCCTGATGCCCTGGACCTCAGTGTCGATGATCTGAATGAGATTTTAAACCAGAGCCGGTCGGGTGCAAAATCCACACTCATGGATCAAAGCAAACTAGCAGGGCTCGGGAATATCTATTCCGATGAAATACTTTATCAGAGTGGCATTCATCCCGAATACCCCGCAAAAGAGCTGAATAAAAAAGAGATCAAAAAATTATATAACACCATGCACCGGATTATCGATGTTGCTGTTCGTCACGGAGCCGGAAGTGATGGATTTCCCCGCCGCTGGTTGCTTCCGCACCGAAACAAGGGAGACAAGTGCCCGCGCTGCGATTCGGAAATTAAAAAAATTTCCGCTGCAGGAAGGTCGTCATATATATGCCCAAAATGTCAGAAAAACGACGCGGCGAATAAGAAAGGAACATAAGCGGCTGAATCATTAATTAAATATGCCGCAGAATCGGAACTAGTTACGAAATGGAATAACATGACCAAGACAAATAAGAACTACCGCATCGGTACATCGGGCTGGCACTACAAGCACTGGACAGGGCCCTTTTATCCCGAAAAAATGAAAACCGGTGATATGTTAAAATTTTACCTCCAGCATTTCTCTACGGTCGAAATTAACAACAGCTTTTACAAACTTCCGGAAGAAAAAACGCTTAAGCAGTGGGCATCGCTCGTCCCTGCCGGCTTCGAATTTGCAGTTAAAGCAAGCAGGTATATTACCCATGTCAAAAAGCTGAAAGACCCTGAAGAACCAGTGAATACCTTCATGAGCCGCATCGAAGTGCTTGGAGACAAACTTGGTCCTGTTCTGTTTCAACTCCCACCGTCATGGAAAGTGAACCTGGAGCGGCTGGAATCATTCTGTAAAGTATTGCCCGGGGGATTCTCCTATGCTTTCGAGTTTCGCAATCCAACATGGTTTGACGATTCGGTTATTGAAATACTCAATGAATATAATGCTTCATTTTGCATTTATGATATCGAAGGCAGAACATCACCTTCCCATCTGGTCGGACCGATCAGATATATCCGCCTCCACGGCCCCGATGGAAAATATCAGGGATCCTACTCAAAACAGCAGCTCCGCAAATGGGCAAACCTGCTTTCTTCATGGCGTGAACAAGGCCGCAAGGCATACTGCTACTTCGATAACGATCAAAACGGCTACGCCCCTCACAATGCTCTCACCTTAATGGAAATGCTTCAAACCACACGTTCAAGCTGACCAGTCCCGGCCACACCGGTTTAGGCAAATCGCCTGTAACAGGAAATATCGGTATTCTGATTTTCGACTTCCCTCTTACCTCCTCAAACCTTCTCCTTCTCCATTTCCTTCATCCGCAAAAGGAGCTTTTTCTGTTCTTCGGTCAGGTTTCGGGGGACTTTAATGACGAGTTGGACGAGCAGGTCTCCGGCTTTGCCGTTGTATTTATGCATCCCTTTGCCGCGGAGGCGCAACATCGTTGAACTGTCGGATCCGGGTGGAATCGTAATATCAACTTCCTTACCGTCAATAAGCCGAAGGCGTTTCTTGCCGCCGAGTACTGCGGTATACATATCGACATTCAGGTTGGTAATCAGATCGGAATCTCGCTGTTCGAACCAAGGGTGTTTATCGACCCGGATCGTAACATAGAGGTCGCCGAGCGGTCCACCTCCAATCCCTTCGCCACCCTGGTTTTTCAGACGCAATTTCTGACCGCTTGTGGTTCCCGGCGCTATTTTGATTCGAAGAGTCCGGCCGTTAATGGAGACTGTTTTTGTGGCTCCCGTCACCGCCTCTTCTAAAGAGATATGAAGTTCGGCTTCATAATCCGCTCCTTTAGCGCCATATTCATAAAAGCCTGGTCCGCCTCGGGGACGACGGGCCCGTGCGCCGGACCGAGCACCGGCTGTTCCGGCCCTACCTGCAAAAGCACTGTCGCCGAAAAAGCTCTTGAAAAAATCCGAAAAACCTCCCAGATTTTCAAAAATGTCTTCTGCATTCGATGAATAGGTATAGTAGTCACCCTGACCACGGTAGGATGATGAATTTTTACGAAACCAGTCATCATACCCCTCACCGCCGGTGCTCTGATACTGTTGCCAGTTGGAACCCAGCTGATCGTATTTTTTCCGCTTCGCCGGATCACCCAGCACCTCGTTCGCTTCGGTTATCTCCTTGAATTTTTTCTCGGCTTGGCCATTCCCCGGGTTCTTATCGGGATGATATTTGACCGCAAGCTTGTGAAAGGCCTTCTTTATGTCTTCCCGGGAAGCTTTTTTGTCAACGCCTAAAACCGAATAATAGTCCTTGAATTCCATGAGAAACCGTCACCTTATAAAAGTTATGCCTGGTTGTGTTCGTTACGACATAGCCTGGAATGCCGTGCCGCATACATACGACCTTATCGACACAGAATCTCCGTGTCCTATTCGTTATTTCCCGGCAGGGGCGGGCGGGGATCGGGTTGTTTTGGTGAGTCAACGCTTCCAAGCACATGCATTTCCCGGGCTTCAATCGCGGCTTTCTGCTTATTCAACAGCTCGAGCATGCCTATCAACCGTTGATCGACTCGCCAGTGAAAGCTGTGCTCTTCATCAATAGAACCCGACGGGACGCCACTGAACAGCTCAAGAGCTTCATCGACATGATTCACAGCCCAAACATGAAACTGTTCTTCTTTGACGGCTTCGATCACATCAGGGCGAAGCACGATATTTCGAATATTCGATTTCGGAACGCATACTCCCTGATTGCCGGTCAACCCGACAATCTTGCATATGTCATAAAATCCTTCAATTTTTGCATTGACGCCGCCGATTGCCTGTACCTGCCCCCATTGATTGACCGAACCGGTTACGGCGATATCCTGCCGCATCGGCACACCCGCACAGGCACTTAAAAGACAAAGGAGTTCGGCAACCGATGCACTGTCGCCTTCAATCATGCCGTAGCTCTGTTCCATGGCAAGGCTTGCGGAAAGGGAAAGGGAATGGCGGGTACTGTAGGTATTTCGTAAGAAACCTTCCAGAATCATCATCGACTTATCATAGGTCCGTCCACTCAGTTTGCTTTCCCGCTCGATATTGATAATACCGGCATTTCCCACACCGATACTGGATGTCAGTCTGGTGGGCCTTCCGAACATATAATCCCCGAGCGCAATAACGCTCAAACCGTTGATCTGCCCAACCGCCGCCCCTTCGGTGCTGATAAGCAGTGTTCCCTTCGCAATCATCTCGCTCATTTTGTCGGCAATCAAATTAGACCGAAATATTTTTTCATCGATCGCTTTCCGGACATTGGTACGGCTGACATGTGCGGCATTGTCCTTTTTAGCCCAGTAGGTCGATTCCCGGGCAAGGTCTTCGAGCTGCTTGAATGCGGTTGAAACTTTTTCTTTGTCTCCGGCCATGCGGATACTCTGCCGAAGCAGTTCATACACTCCCTCCCGGTCAAAGGGCATGACACCGTCTTCTTTCTGCTGAAGTTTACTGATAAACTTGCCGATAGTCTGAAGACTTGTATCCTGTAATTCCATTTCTCCGGCAAAATCCGCTTTTACTTTAAAAATCTCGGCAAAATCTTCATCGTAAAGCTGAAGCAGGTAATATATCAGCGGGTTACCATAGGCGACAATTTTCAGTTTGATCGGAATCGGTTCCGGACGCATTGCCGATGATGAAAACACCCCGAAGGGGTCGTACATATGATATTCCAGAACGCCGCTCTTTATTGTACGTTTCAGTTCTTTCCAGACCAGCGGTTCAATTAAAGCTTCGACAAGATCGAACATGAGATATCCACCATTGGCCCGGAGAATACTGCCAGCGTTAATTTGACGAAAATTGGTGATCATCCGGCCCATCCGGTCGCTGATACCGTGAATTGTGCCGAACAGATTTTTGTAATTGGGCGATGTTTCCATTATAAACGGCGCATGGTCTGTTTCGCTATTGTCTACAACGATATTGATATCATACTGCTCGAATGGGTCCTGGGGATCCTGAGTTCCCCCTCCTCCCATCATCACGGCAAGAGGGTTCTGATTTTGTTCTCCCTTGTCCTGGAACTGTTGCAAGTTATCGAGCATGTGTTCTTTCATCTGCCCCAACCATGATTTGAGTTTTTCACCCGGGTACTTTTGAACGATTGAATCGATTGCGGGCCCAAAGAGCTGTTGGGCAAAATCCCGTTCAATGTTCCGGATATCTTCCCGCAATTTCCGTTCGATCTCGCGCTGTTGTCCCATTTTCTTGTTTGCCTTTTCGGCAAGTTCCTGTTGTTTCTTTTCTATCTGCTCTTTTTCTTCATCCTTCAAGGAATCAAATTCTTCACTTTTCATCGCGCGATCATCTTTTTTAGGGATAATCATCACCCGGCCATCCGGCGATTGGTCAATTACAAAACCGATTTCATCTGCGCTCTGTTGCAGCTCCTGAAAGAGTTTTCGGGCCTGGGTACGGTAATGTTGATTCAATCGTTTCTTCTCGTTACTGAAGTCCTCTTTTTGGAAAGCTTTTGGAAGTTCTTCCTTGAGTTGTTCGATCAGTTCTTTGATATCACGTTTGAGTTCGCGTGCCTTTCCCGGCTGGATTTCAAATGCCGGCGGACGGTCCTGCTGATCGAAATTATTGACATATATCCAATCGGAGGGTACGGGTTTCTCTTCTGCTTTCTGCTGTAAAATTTTCTGCAACATTGTACGCTTGCCCAGCCCGCTCATTCCCGAAGCATAGATATTATAGCCGGAATCGTTAACATCCAATCCGAGTTCGAGGGCCTTTATCGCTCGGGGCTGACCAACGATATCATCCAAGGGCGAAAGATTACGCGTCGTATTAAAGAGTCCATCACTCGGCGGTAAATCGATATCAAGATCGTGCGAAGTGAGTTTCTGTGCTTTGTTCTTTTCTGCCATTGCTTATTCTCCCTTGAGACATTGTTCAGAGTGATTGTTTTCATGTTCCTTTTCGATCAATATCATAAACACACCGTTGCGGTAATCGATATGCATCTGGGCTGAATATTCAGAATTGTCATCGAGCTCGACTCTGCGCTTGAAAGGGCCACTCTTTCGTTCTGAAAGGTGACGGAAGGTTGTGCGCATCACCTCTTCCTCCCGCACGCCGTATATCTCAAGCACATTATCCTGCCTCCGCACGGTAACTTCCTTGGGATTGATACCAGGCAAGTCGATTAACACAACGACCTCATCCGCCGTCTCAATTACATCGGTGTGCGGTTCCCAATGTTTTCCCTTTTCCATCTGACGCCATCGATTATGAATTAATTCATCGAACACACAATCAATATGAGTCTCAAAATCGAGCAGGATTTGCAGCAAATTATCACGGGAACTTGAATTCATAGATATTCCTTCTGGAAAAAGTCCAATATTCGAGACATACATCCATTTATGCGCTTTTGTGAACTTCCCGGTTTGTAGCGCAAATTACATACCAGAATTACCATAAGCAAAAGCCACTACCTCGACCGGATCACCGGCGTCGATGCAACGACCGGGCATATTATCAATTCCGGGAAAAACAATTACCGGATTCGGGAAAACCACATCCCTATACCTTCGGTGTCACCAATGCTTCCGGCGGCTTTTCCTCATATGTTTGTGATTTGGAGCCCATCTTTTCGCTGATTGATTCCATATTGGACTGAAGCTTATTATGCTCATCAGCATCATCTTCCATTTTAATCATTGTGATGAGATGACTGTTTTTATCAAGCATTTTTTTGCGTGCTTTTCCTATAGTCTCCATTACCTGGTCCCATTCACCTTCAATACACGTGGCGGTGGGCGTCAATTGATAGGCCAGACCCGATTCTGCAATTACCTTTACCGCCTCGGCAACATCTTCACTGATATGTGAGTTGCCGCCAACCGGAATAAAACTGATCTCAGCAAGCATATACTACTCCTTTGTTAATTGGTTGATACCACATACTGTTTATTAAAGGCTAGTATATTCAAATACTGTGCCACCCTTCACCAGTACACCGCACGTGTAGTATTTTGTAACAACAGGATTTTCAGGATACATGCGCTATGATCAGGATTAACGACCAAGTACAAATTGACGAGAGCGACATCGGATGGCGGTTTATTCGCTCTCCCGGTCCGGGAGGGCAGCATGTAAACACCTCTTCGACCGGTGTCCAGCTTGTATTCGACCTTGCCGGCTCGCAAACTGTACCGGAGGATATGAAAAAACGTTTGCAGAGGTTATATCCCGGCTATATCAATAACCGCGGGGAATTCTGTATCGATTCTCACACTCACCGGAGCCAGACCAGAAACCGCAACGAAGCTCTGGAGCGGCTTATTTCCTTTATTCGCAAAGCAAGCATCCGAAAAAAGAAGAGAAAACCCAGCAAACCAACAAAGGCCTCCCGGGAAAAACGGCTGCAACGCAAAAAAAAGCGCGGAGAAAAAAAACAGCTGCGAAAACCAATCCATCCCGATTAATAATGTTATTCTTATCGTAATACCATATACCATCTAGTATAAAAAAGAACCCTCGCTTCCGTTCCTCCTGATCCATCCATTTTGGCACACAACTTGCTTCTTTTTAGTGCAATGAATTGAAAACTGTAACACCTGCCTGAAAATCACCTATGAAAGGAGGCCAGTATGGCAATGACAGGATTGGAAGCATTTGATACCACTGTTCAGAAAAGCGAGGTCTGGCTCAAAGAGATCGGTAAGGAGCTTGGATGGGACAGTCGCCAAAAGTCTTACAAGGCGTTACGTGCCGTACTTCATGCTCTGCGAGACCGCCTGACCATCGATGAAGGCGCGCATTTGAGCGCTCAGCTTCCTATGCTGATCCGTGGCATCTATTACGAGAGCTGGCGTCCGGCAGAGGTTCCGATCAAATACCGGTCAAAAGAAGAATTTCTCAAGCGTATCGAACGTGATTTTGCCGGTGATCCTGCATTCGAGCCCGAAAAAGTCACCGGCGTGGTTTTAAATGTACTTAAACACGAGATTTCATCCGGTGAAGCACAGGAAATTGAACAGTTGCTTCCCGGCGAACTAAAAGAATTATGGGAAAAGTATGATAAGGAGCATGCAGCATGAATTTTGTTAATCCACGAATGAGAAAAAGTCAACTGAAAAGAAAAAAACGACATACCAGAGTTCCGTTACCCTGGTCACGCGCGGGTCACAGCAAGGTATTCAAAAAAACAGATGTTGCCCAAAAGCGTTTTTCATGGTCTTCCATACCCGAAATGGTTGCAAAAAACCTTCCCGGCAAAACTGATAAGGAAAGTGGGACAACTTTTGCAGCAGGCCGGAAAAACGGGTATGTATGGGTAGCCGGAAAAGTTCCCGGTGTACAGAAAAAAAATGTGAATGTGACGCATGCCGGTAATATGCTCATTATCGAAGGGACACGATCGGTCAAAAAGAATTGGAAAGACCTTGGAAGCCAGGAATTCGAACTTGAATTTTCCAATAGTGTCGAATTAAAAGGTGATCTTGACTGGGATAATGCACAGGCCTATATGCGCAACGATTATGTAGGAGTCGCTGTTCCGACAAAAAAGGCATAATTTTTTTAATTATGCCTTTTTGATTTGTCACCCACTTCTCCTCTTCTCTTCCCTCTCCTCCCGGCTTTGCCGGCGGGGAGGAACATGCTCAAAGCGAGGCGTTGAGGTGAAGTCAACTATTGTTTTTATCTACCGGTACAAGCGATTAAATAATGTGATCTTTAACGAGCTGCTGTGGCGCCGTGATGAAAAGATGGTAACACCGACAACCAGACACCACGATTTACTTAAGGGAGGATGGTGATGGAACGAATATTCGGGAATCGCCGTGAAGCCGGCAGAATACTGGCCGACCATCTGAAAGAATATAAATCAAAAGAGAATCTGCTTGTTCTTGGATTGCCCCGCGGAGGAGTTCCTGTGGCCTTTGAAGTGGCAAAAGCGCTGGATGCCGATCTGGATATATTTGTTGTCCGTAAACTTGACACGCCGGGTCATGAAGAGCTTGCCATGGGCGCAATTGCCGGAGGAGATACGCGGGTGATCAATGAGGATGTTGTGGAATATCTTCACATACCAGAAGATGCCATCGAAATGGAAACCCGCCGCGAACAGGAAGAAGTCCGCAAACGTGAGGCGATGTACCGAGAGGGCGGGAAGGTTCCGGTCAGTGCCGAAGGTCGCCCGGTTATACTGGTGGATGACGGCCTTGCGACAGGAGCGAGCATGATGGCGGCGGTGAAAACTTTGCGACAGCAAAACCCCTCCGCCATAACAGTTGCGGTTCCAGTCGCCTCTCCAAGCGTGCGCAATAAACTGGCCGAAGACGCCGATGATATCATATGCGTACAAACACCCCGGGCCTTTTCAGCAGTGGGAGCCTGGTATGATGATTTCACTCCCACAACCGATGAAGAGGTCAAAGATTTACTGAAAGAATGGGCATCGATGCATCAATCGGTGGCGGGAAGCTGAATGTTGCACACCATAGTCAATACCTTCACCAAGGTACCTACAGCATGAATACTCCTCCACTGATGTTGAATAACACCATGAGCCGGAACAAGGACCTGTTCCGACCACTTCAACCGCCCCATGTGAAACTGTTTACCTGTGGCCCCTCGGTATACCGCCACCCTCATCTTGGCAACTATCGAACCTTCTTTTATGAAGATATTCTTCATCGCTATCTCAGCCACCTGGGATTTGAAGTAGAACGGGTAGTGAATTTCACCGATATAGAAGATAAAAGCATCAGTGAAGCACGACGGAAGCAGATATCGGTCGACGACCTTACCCGTCCGGTAGAAGAGCGTTTTTTTGAGGATTGCCGCTTTCTTTCAATCGATCTTCCTCCATTCATCCCCCGTTCCTCAACAAGCGTTCATACCGCGGCCGAGATTATTGAAGGGTTACTTGAAAAGAAACATGCCTACTCCTATGGGCCGGATATCTATTTCGATCCACTCACCTTCCAGGGCTTCGGACGGCTGTACCGACTGGATATGAGCAAATGGCCTTCTAGGAAAAAACGTTTCAGTAAAGATACCTACCCGGGTCAACGATGGAATCTGGGAGATTTTATTCTCTGGCATGGTGCGCGTGATAATGAACCGGCCCAATGGGAAACAGTGCTTGGCAAGGGGCGTCCTGCATGGAATGTTCAGGATCCCGCCATGATAGTCAAGCATCTCGGCACACAAATAGATATCAGTTGCGGCGGCATCGACAACCTCTACCGTCACCATGACTATACCATTGCAGTCACCGAAGCCTATTCGGGGAAAGAACTTGCCCCCTATTGGCTTCATGGGGAACATCTCCTGGTTGACGGCCACAAGATGTCTAAAAATAAGGGAAACATAATCCATGTCGGCGACCTTGCATCAAAGGGGTATGATGGTGCGGTGATCCGTTTTTTCTTTGCAACACAACATTATCGGAAAAAGCTCAATTTTACCTATGCTGCGCTTGATGCCGCAGCAAAACGTCATGCCCGGCTGATCGAGTATGCACGCGTGTTCACCACGGATGTGCAGCCCGATAAAGAAGCGGCTGAATCAAGCCACAGTGCCGGGGAATTGCTCGTGCAGTTTGAAAATGCGCTGAGTGACGACTTACATACCGAACGCGCTCTTGATGATCTTGAGCACATGCTCATGCCCTTATCGGAAGCCCGTAAAGAGGGAACGCTGAATCAATCGGATACTGCGGGCATCTGCCATGTTCTTCAAAAGATCGATATGGTCCTGAAGACAGGTATTAACCATTCATAAGGAGTAGCCCGTATGATTAAAAAATTGTTTCATTTAAACAAACAATCGTCCTATGATGCTCCCGTTCCCGACAATCTGCACTCCTGGCCGGCAAAACAGGTCGATACCCTGTGCGATACCCTTCCCCGGAACGGCAGTGATAATGCTCAGGGGCTTATTTACCGGCTGCAACTGAACCAGAGTGAACTGGAAACCCGAACCAAAGATCTTAACAGAGAATTTAAAATGGTTCAGCATGAACTCATCGCGGCAAATGAAAAATTGAAACAGGCCTGTGATGAGTACGAAAGATTGCGGCTATCCGAAGAACGATACCGTTTTTTGTACGAAGAGTCTCCTGCAGTAAATGCGGTAATCGGCATGGACGGTACAATACTGGATATCAATAAACAGGCATTGAACAGCCTTGGGTATGCTAAAGAGGAAATGCTTGGACAACCGCTTACCAATTTTGTCGTTCCCCGTCAGCGGGAGGATGTTCGCCGTCAACTGGGGGCATCCGCACGAGGTGAACAGCCGCCAACCACAGAAGTCTCCATTTATGCCCAAAACGGAGATCTCCGTCATTTTATTCTGGTCCCGGGCAATCTGGTTTACCACCGGGGAAGCACTCCCCACAGTTTTATTTATATCGCCCTCGATATGACAAAACATAAGGAAATGGAAGAGCAACTGCAGAATCGCACAAATGAGCTTCTGGCAGCCAACAGGGAACTCAAAGCCTTTGCCCATTCAGTATCCCACGACCTGCGCAATCCGCTTAATAATATGGCGGCCATGGTTGATGTCCTGAAAATGTACTATGCCGACCTTATGGATGCCGACGGTAACAAGTGTATCGAACAGATCGAAACAAACATCTATCGCATGACCAGCACAATTTCCAATTTGCTGGAGTTATCAATAATTTCACAACATGAACTAAAAAAACAGGATGTTGATCTGAGTGCGATCACCGACAGTTTCCTAAGTGAACTGAAAAAGAGTAATCCCTGGCGTAATGTTGAAGTAATCGTTCAGAGCGGTATCATTGTCAATGCAGATAAGGGACTAATCCGGCTTGCTCTCGAAAATCTTATCAGAAATGCATGGAAGTATACTTCAAAGGTAAAAAATCCCCGTATAGAAATCGGTATGCAGGATCACAATGGACGGAGAGTTGTTTACATAAAAGACAATGGCGCCGGCTTCGATATGAACCATGCAGAAATAATCTTTGAACCGTTTACCCGTCTGCATTCACAGGAAAAATATCGTGGAACCGGTATTGGCCTCTCGATCGTTCAACGGGTTGTACATAAGCATGGTGGGACAATATGTGCTGAAGGCCAGGTCGACAGAGGGGCAACGTTCTACTTTACCCTGGTGACCGGATGACGGTTATATACTGCACTGATATTTATTCCTGTCGCAGGTACCGGCCGGCGGGTCCGGGTGAAAAAGTTTTCCATATGGCGGGCAACCAGCTCGGTCTTTGTGAACATCATCTCGTGTGAAGCCTCAGGGATCGTGAAATAGCGTTTGCCGTCAAAAATATGCTTCATCAGGTTTCGCATCTCCTTATCGATCAGCATGTCCTTTTCACCATTCATCACAATAACCGGACAGAATATCCGGCAGGCATCCTCGAGCCCCTGATAATTCGCCAAGGCTTCAAAAACCTGACGGTAATAGGCTGGATGTTTAACCCGGAGAAATTCCACCAATTCTTCATCTCCGCTCTTTTGCCCCCGGGTATTTTTGACAAAATTGATAAGCTGTTCAAAAAACCAGTATATCTGATAATCGGGAACCGACCGGATCCATTCATGGTTCACTTTTACGCTGTTTCGTATGCTGCGTGTGGCGCCGGCAATTACCGATGATGCAAGCACGAGCCGCCTTACGGCAATATCCTCGGGCAAATGAGCAACCAGATGTGTTGCTACAACGCCGCCAAAAGAGACCCCCATAAGATCGCATTCTCGGACATTCACCGAACGGAGAAAATCAACGATTATGGTTAAAAAGTTTTCGATACTCCCCGTATATAAAGAACTTTGTTCGGGCATATTGATTGCAATGATACGGTAATCACGCAAATACCTGTTTAATTTGACAAAGGTTCTCCCATCGAGCATCAACCCATGAATACATACGAGAACCGGCGCGGTATCCGGTCCGGCTTCGTAATACCAGTACTGTTCCTGTGTTTCATGGGATATTACACTCCGGTACGACCATCCGTGTAAATTGTACTCCTGAATTTTATTGATTGTGCAGTTGATTTCCTCAATTTTTTTCTGACACGCTTCCCGGGGCGCAAGAAATACTGCCGACTTAAGCACGAACATGAATATTCTGGTAAGCAGCTTTTGCATGATCATGTTCCTTTCGGTTTAGTACCCGCATCACATACCCGGCGAAGCAGCAACACTATCAGGCGCCATATTTATTCAGGCGGTGTGCATGCGCCAGCGCCATGGGCATGATATCAACGGCAGGCATTTGTGGCCCCAGAGCGCCATGGGTACAATAGCTTTCACCAAATTTCTGAACATCATCGGGCCGGCATGATTTCGACCAGATTAAAAGCGGGACTGGATGCCAGCTGTGGGATTTCAAGACCGACGGAGTCGAGTGATCGCCGGTAATAATCATTACCTCCGGTTTAAAATCGAGTATCCGGGGGATAATCGAATCGACCTCTTCAATGGCATGCATCTTCCGGTCAAAATCACCATCCTCTCCCGAACTGTCGGTTGCCTTCACATGAACAAAGAAGAAATCATAGTTGCCGTAATGTTCTTTTACAAGAGAAAGTTCTTCATCAAGATTGCCTGCATTCCCGATGACATCCATGCCGATCAATTTTCCCAGTCCACGATACATGGGGTATGCAGCAATGGCGGCTCCATGCATTCCGAATACTTCCTCGAACCGGGGCCAATTGGGCCTTTTGGCAAATCCCCGCATCAGCACCATATTTGCTTTTGGCTCATGGGATAAAATCTCACTCGCCTGGGAAATAAAAGCTTCAACAATATTTCCGGTGTGTTCGGCATCCGGAGCAACAGTCTCCACCTCTTTGGGCGGCGCCCCCGTTGCCTGAGGATCAGTATCGTTAATTGCCGAACTCAATTTCTTACCCCGCAGCACCAGAAGGAAACGGTGTTCTTTAATTGTCTCGATAAATATTTCAACTCCATTGATTGTGATATTCCGTAATTTTTCGCATAATTTCTTATTGGTTTCGGTATCGATTCGTCCTGCACGACGGTCGGTAACATTCCCCTTTTTGTCGATCGTACAGAAATTACCCCGCGCAGCAACATCATCAGGCCCGATATCAAAATCGATTCCAAGGGCCGAGAGAACCCCGCGGCCTACCGTATACTGGAGAGGATCGTACCCGAATATGCCAAGGTGTCCAGGACCACTTCCGGGGGTGATCCCCGGCCCTACCGGAACATGTAATCCACACATTCCTTCCGTGGCCATCGTGTCCATTTCAGGCGTATTCGCCTGCTCCAGCTCGGTCTTTCCCTGCCATGTTTTCGGCAGGCCACCAAGGCCGTCCATAACAAGCATAATAATCTTCGAATCGTTCTTTTGCTGCAAGGGCATGAGATGTTTAAAATCCATAATACAACTTTTTCACTTTCTACAAGGTAAAAAACAGAGGAAAGAGACACTTTTGCTGATAATTCGCAATTACTCAACCGATGTTCCGCTGAGTCTGATTTGTTCGGCTAACGGTACGCCTGCAAGAAGCAGAATTCTGCTTTCTCTCCGGGCATAAGCAGCTATTTCAACGGCATCGGGAAGAAAAAAGTATTCGCCGGGACCGATCCGGTAATCGCACGCTTCAACTTCACCCCAGTAACAGTACATCAACCCCTCCATCTCACTGGGCACCGACATAAAATGATGGGCATTGATATCCATATGTATATCCTGGATAATTAACGGTATTGTTGAAGATGTTGGCGCGCCGTTCCCGACAATGTGGTAAGCCGAGCTTCCCTGGTTCTGAACATAGGGTAACTGGTCGGGCTGCCAAGAGTCGTATGACGGATCGATCTTTTTCATGTCCCGGGGAAGATTGACCCAGATCCGGAATCCATGACACAGCGGATGACCGGCGACTGATGTTTCCGAGTGAACGAGTCCTCTGCCTGCTACATAATGCTGCAATCCACCGCTTTCAATCACCCGTGCAATTCCTGTTGTATCGGAATGCAGAAGGGCGCCTTCAGTGATATACGTATACCCTTCGAACCCGCGGTATTCCATTCGGGGAAAACCGCTGTCCTGAGGTATAAAAAATTCATCCACAAGAGCAAAGGGATCATAGGATGTCTGATCGGAAGCAGGGAAAAGTCTTTTGACCCGAATATCATTGCTTTCCCTGATTTCTTGTGCATGCTTAAGGTATGTGAGGGTAACCATTCCGCATGTCCTTTCATTTGTTGATTATTGTAATGTCAAAACTTTTTTCTCATCTGAATTATCGCTACCTGATTTCCTGAAGCACCGGCTCGGTTGTCTCTATCTTTTCGGTGATGTGTGTAAAGTAGGCATTTACGACGTATTGACGAACCATCCGGTGCGTATTGAAAAATGAACCATTGATTGAGATACAATTGCGCATAATCCGGGCCCATTGTTCCGGATTGTTGTAATAGAGTGGGAGGATCGTATGTTCCAGCTTACCGTACATATCTTCCAATTCTTCTGCATGTGATGCTCTTTCGTTTTCATCATAGCGCTTACCGATGCTCCATCCGGTGATATTCTCGATATGTCCTTCATTCCACCAGCCGTCGAGAACCGAGAGTTGCGGCACACCGTTGGCTGCGGCTTTCATTCCCGAGGTACCGGAAGCTTCCTGGGGCGGACGGGGGGTGTTGAGCCACAGGTCGCACCCGGATACCATCATACCGGCGATCTGCAAATCATAGTCTTCGATATAGCACGTACGCACGTGAGGCCTCAGAGCTTTCATGGCGTCATGAACATACTCTATCTGCCGCTTCCCTTCCCGGTCGGCCGGATGGGCTATACCCGAATAGAGTATCTGCAGCCCCCTATACTGTTGTGCAATAGATTTCAGGCGCTGCATATCGGAGAAAAGCATGTCTGCACGCTTATAGGGTGTTATCCGGCGGGCATATCCTATAGTAAAAACATCCGGATTCAGATTGACTTTTTGATGCCCGAAAAGCCATGCAATCATCCGCTCCTTTGCCGCCCGGTGGGCCTCCATGATTTCTTTGCATGAAACCCCCGCGATATACCGCAGATTAAAAAAATCTTTTCGCCACGATTTAACATAGCGGCCAAAAAGTTCATCCATTGACGGGCACACCCAGTATGAGGTATGAATGCCATTGGTGATTGATTCGATATCATGACCGGGAAACATGGTGCTCGTAGTTTCGGTATGACTTCCGGCCACTCCGTTGACAAATGCGCTATGGTTGAGAGCCAGTTCGGTCATGTTACAGACGCTCCCCATGCTTTTTTGTATCTCTTCGGGCATGGAGGGAAACATATTCTGAACCATCTTTGTACTGAACTTATCGTGACCGGCGGGAACGGGCGTATGGGTGGTAAAGATGCACCGGTTGCGCACCTCCCGGGCAGGATCTGCAGCATCACCAAATTTGCGCATGAGTTCTGCAACAAGAAAGGCCGAATGCCCCTCATTCATGTGGTACCGGAGATCGGAGACGAATCCGAGAGCCTCGAGCATCCGTACTCCGCCCACACCCAGAACAATCTCCTGAGCACACCTGAACCGGTCGTCATCCTTATAAAGGTAATAACTCAAACTGCGTTCGAAG
The DNA here is from genome assembly GCA_014728215.1 of Chitinivibrionales bacterium. Lineage (NCBI taxonomy): Bacteria > Pseudomonadati > Fibrobacterota > Chitinivibrionia > Chitinivibrionales > Chitinivibrionales bacterium. The sequence continues at coordinate 116,877 of WJLZ01000117.1, read as the reverse complement.
GGTGAATTGGCTTCATTGTCGGTATCAAGAAAAATAACCGGAACTTCAAATCCCGTAACCCCCTTCACCCCGTACAGCCAGGGAGTTATGCGTACCTGACGGTCTTCTATGGTGACGGAGACTTCTGCATTAAGAGGTGTCAAAAATTCGTGGGGATTCCAGCGATCTTCTTTTTCGTGCTGTACTCCCTGTGCATCGATTGTCTGGAAAAAATACCCCTTTTTCACTAATAAAGAGACGCCGGCAATGCCTATTTCCAGATCTGCACATCCCCGCATCATGTCGGCAGCCAGTACTCCAAGCCCGCCGGCATAGGTGTGCATATCATTCTCCAGCGCAAATTCCATGGAGAAATAGGCTGTTCCGATATCGTAGAATCTCTCCATTATCGACACACCGTCTTCCATCATGACCGGCTCCTTATTGTTGATTGATGCACAAACCCCCGGTTAATGCACAAAGCAAAACGCAAATTGTATGCCAATCAGAGGATGGGTATCTTGGGGAGTATCATGACCATGCGAGCCAGTACTGCTCGAAACGGGTGCGGAAAGCTTTTGGCTTCTCTGCATAGAGGCGTTTGCCCCGCGCCCGGGCACTTGCGCGAAGTTCCGATTGCCGCAGGGTTATTAAATCTTTAAGCACCGCCCGATCTTCAGAATTGAGATGCGCTTCTGAAACACCATCGATATATTCACTCAGTATACTCAAATCGTGTTCATCACCGAGTATATGACTCAAATCCTCGAGCGAAAAACAGCATCCCTTTATAACAGGCGGCCACATATCGCGAAGAAGGCGCATGTGATACAAGTAATCTTTGACCCGTTTTCGCCAGTCATGAAAATTCTGCATGGAAGGAGTATCGTATGCATTGACAAAAGCCTTTCTTCCCCGCCGGTAGATTCGTGTCAGCCCTCCACCCACGGCATCGAATCCTTCAGCACCCATTTTGCATGAAGCTATTACTTTTTGCGAGTCATTGAGCATGTCCCGAACTCTTTGAACTTTCTTTTTAATCTGCCCCTGCTTGCTCATCAAATCCTCTCGCCGTTTGTCCAGAAGCGATTGGATCCCCGCAAAAAGCGCTTTCTTTGCCTGGGGCTTAAAGTGGTTTTCGAGGTTGCTACAGGTTGCAGCCATTACTTTCGCATCACGGAAATCGGAAAATTCCCGTCCAGCCCCACGGAACATTCCATTGAGACGGGTATAATTGTTGCCGAGTGCAGGACGCACCAGTCGAAGCAGTGCCCGTATTTTTTTAAACTCTTTCCGGGCCTCATGTATGCCGCCGGCGTTTTTGATATTTTCAAACACCAGATCCCGCATTGCCTTGTCGATCTGCTCTCCGGCAATGCGCCTGAGATTCTGTTTTGTTGTTTCGGTTATTGCATATCGATAACTCATGAGAATGCTTTCGATAAATGAGAATAATGAAATGATTGAATAATGGATTACCCCTTGCTTTTGTCTGCTTCACCACCTCTTTATCCCGGCTACAGCGAAATTACTCAGTTTTTGCTGTTTTCCGATGCAAATTCGATGCCGGGATACTATTCATTCACATGCTGCTTTGATACAATATGGACTGCACGGCAAAAGCGTAAATTTCCCGGAAATGCAAATGCGATTTTCGAAATTACGAATGGATACCGGAGTATCCCATTCGAAAGGAGGCCGTTGTGGAGCTTTCTCACGCACCTAAAACACCGATCGATCTTCCCGAATGGCATAACTTTTGCATCAATGAATGCGGAAAATAATTCGAAGGCATTGATTTAAATTGTCAACAACACATGAATGCCCTCGGTAGTAATCTGCTTACCATGGAAGCAGTGTAGGATTTTCTTTTCCATCATTATTTACTAAAGGAGGACCTATGGCTTTTTTACCTACTTTCCGCCCCGAACGGACCATGAGTTCATTAAGCACTCTTCTCAACGACTTTTTTAACGATCCTTTTTTCAGCATGTCCAACCGGGATATCAGCGGCAGAATGTGGCCGAGTATGGATATTGTTGAAGAAAAGGATGAATTTCTCATTCGCGCCGACATTCCTGGTGTTGACAAAAACAACATCGACATTTCGATATCCGGTGATGTTCTCACTATCAGCGGCGATAAAAAAGAAGAATCGAAAAAGGAAGAAGAAGGCGGGTATTACAGCCATCTCGAACGGGCCTATGGCTCATTCAGCCGTTCTTTTACGCTTCCCGACTATGTCGATAAAGAAAGCATCAACGCAACATTTAAAAACGGCGTTCTTGAGCTTTCACTGAAGAAAACAAGCCGGCCCCAACCCCAGGCAAAGAAAATCGAAGTCAAGGGCTGAGGGAACTACCAATAATTTCTCTTCCCAGGGCGCACAGGCGCCCCGGGAGAGAATTGGTATGGAGGAGAAGCAATGGAAGATAAAGGGAACGATTAATGAGAATGAAGCTGGTTTCCGGCCTCCCGCATCTGGGTAAACAATAGGAAAATTCTTTATCGTTCATTTTGATCATTCTCGTTATCTTTAATCGATCTTCTCCCCCCCCTTACTTACCACTATGACAACCCTCTCGGCAGCAGCCCTTCTTTTCTTAGTGCTCGATCCTATCGGCAATATCCCCTTTTTTATATCTGTTCTCAAAAAAATCGAGCCAAAACGTCAAAGAATTATCATCCTGCGGGAAATGTGCATTGCCTTTTTGATTCTTGTCATTTTCCTTTTTACCGGGCAATATATCCTTGCATTCCTTGTTTTGTCAAGAGTGTCCCTCAGTATATCAGGGGGAATCATACTGTTTCTTATTGCCTTGCGGATGATTTTTTCCGATTCCAGGGAAATTTTTGGAGCATCACCTGAAGAGGAACCCTTCATATTTCCCCTGGCGGTACCCTTTATCGCCGGACCGTCGGCCATGGCAACCATACTGTTACTTATGGCAAGAAATCCTCAGCGTTGGCCGCAATGGCTGCTTGCACTTTTTTCAGCCTGGTTTCTTTCATTACTTATTCTGCTGATATCAAGCAATATTTCAAAACTTGTCGGCCTGCGAACTATCGCAGCTATCGAACGGTTAATGGGCATGCTTCTAACTACAGTTGCCGTAGAAATGTTTTTGCGTGGTATACAGCTGTTGAAATGATGAAGGAGGAGAAGGATAATGGATGAGGAGCATAGACGAAGGTGAGGTTTTTTTCAAACACACAATCCTGAAATAAGCCCGGGACAGGCGGTCAAGGTTCAAAAAAGCCTCCACTATTTTTAAGTTACCCACATTCTTACCACGTAAACTCCTCCGCCCGTTCATCGTAATCATTCTCGTTGTCTTCAATCCCTCATCCCTCCTTACCCTCACCCATGGCCTTCCTTAAAAAGCATAGGATAACACGAGCATGAGGAGCATGCCGGCAACAAGGAAAGAAAAATGAACTATGGCGTTCCACAATGTTTTATGGAGTTTGATTTCGGGGACAAGGTCCGATGCTGCGATATAGATAAAGTTTCCCGCGCCGAACAGCACCAGTCCGGCGGTCTCGAACCTCAGTGATACATAATAGGCGAGGATGGCGCCTGCCGGAAAGGTGAGTGCCGAAAGAACGTTCAGAATAAGGGCGGTGCGTTTGTTCCAGCCGCCGTGAACCAGTACGCCGAAGTCGCCGAATTCCTGGGGTATTTCATGGCCGGCTGCGGCGATCCAGGCTGCTATCCCTGCCCGGGGATCAATAAGAAAAGTACTTGCAATACCCAACCCCCCTAAAAAATTATGGATTCCGTCACCGATCAGAACCAGGTAGGTCATGGGCTTATGCTTATCTTCGGCCGAGTGATGCGCGTAGTTGTGCCAGTGAAGAAACTGTTCGAGTCCCAGAAAGGTGATAAAACCGCCCATCACCCATATTCCCGCGTCCCGTGGATCGATTACCTGAATCGCTTCGGGAATCATATGGAACAGCGCACCTCCAAGGAGTGTCCCCGCGGCGAGCGCTACAATTGGAAGAAGTATCCGATCGAGCAATCCCTTCTGTAAAATAGCCGTAAAACCACCAACAACGGCTATCAGACTCATCAAAAAACCACCAATAATAATACAGAGCAATTCGTTCATAGTCCAATAAATTAAGGATTAGGAGAACGAGTATGGTAGACAAAAAGAAAGAAACAGACTGTTTTTGTAACGATTTCCATAATGCGCTCGTAACTTCGCGAACCCGGCCCTATTCCCTCTCGTCCATCTTAATCGTTCTCGCATCCTTCAATCCTTCTTCTAACCTTCACGCCTCCTCAACCATTTCAGCCCAGTCTTCCGGAAGATGCTTTTCCCATTCTTGGAGTGTATCGGGAGAAAAGTCCCCTTTGGCTGAGTGCATGATTGTTCGAATAAGATTATGAGTATCTCCGGTTGAAAAACCAAATTGTTCACGAATGTCTTCGATAAACTGTACCACCGAAATAGTGGTGACTGTCTGCTGGTGACTGCGGAGCGTATCGTAGTTCAACGACGGCGGAAAGCTTGCGGTCATTACCCGCGCTTGGTCTTCCTCCATACGGCTGGCAAGATGACCAAGTACCGATTTGATTGCCACTTCGGCAGTCTGACTGTCGGGAATAAAAGGAAGCTCTTCTACACGGCGTCGAAGCATTTCGTAATCCATAGAAACCTCCTTATGGTTAAAAGTAAGAGATAGAGTGATGGAGTAATGGGCTGCAAATCAGATACCCGGTACTCCAATTCTTCCTCTATTCTTTAAGCCGGCTCAATTGTGTTCCCGCGCCTTCCTGTGCGGCGATAAGCAGTGTTTCGGACACTTCCTGTTTGCTCGCACCTGAATTAAGTGCACCTCTCAAATGTTCGCGGGTACAGCGGGGGCAACGGAAAACAGACGCGAGGGCAAGCTGCAGAAGCTCGCGGGTTTTATTATCGAGATTTGTTTCATTCTGGCATGTGTCGTAAAACTGATGAAAGGCTTTTCCAAGATTGCTGTGCTTACAATACCACGGTTCTTTTGCGCCGGCCATATGCCTCTCCTTTCGTTGAATTCCTAACACATGCACCCTACGCTTATTTCTCCGAAGCAAACTGTCCGACCAGTTGCGCCGATGCAAGCTCATGTCCCTGAAGCGCACTTTCGACTTCTTGTCTGCTCGTGCCTCCAGACATACCAAGCATGGTATCGAGTGCATGGAGTTCCCAGACGTAATGATGTGCACCATCGGGTGGCGGGCACGGTCCGCCGTAGCCGATGTTACCGAAATCGTTCTTTCCCTGCTTTCCCGGCGTGCTGTTTTCGGGAATTTCTCCGGTGGGATCGATATTGTAATCAACCCAGTGAACAAAATCCCCCGATGGAGCATCGGGATCGTGCATGATAAGACAGAGGCTCTTCGTACCCTCCGGAAGGTCTTCGATAGTCAATGGCGGATTGATATTCGAGCCTTTACAAGTAAACTTCGCAGGTATAATACCGTCATTCTCGAATGCAGGACTGCTCAGTTTCATAGGACCCTCGCTTTTTTTGGGGTGAAAGGTTTTTGATTACGATTGAAGGAAAAGAAAGTGGATTGCAAAAATGACGTTTTACCTCATACGCCGGCAGCGTTGTGCTCTCATGTTTGTTTTCCACCTTTTTTCGTTTATCCTGATCATTCTCGTATTCGTTAATTCCTCTTAACAATCTATCTACCGTAAATCCTCAAGAATCGATACGATCGGTATTCGTTCTTTACGCATTTCCAATTTTCTGAATATATCCGCGGTATCGAAATCTTCCCACATAGGGCCGACATCGGCGGCATGCGTGCGGGCTTCTTTGGAACCCCTGCGGAACAGACCAAACCGTGCATTTTCATAGTCGAGTAATTCGGGATGGACATCATAGGTGATATGCCCCCGGTTAAAGGTCTTCTGGAGCTGATCGGGATACCGGGGTTCCTCCGCACCGACCTCCTCACGTTCAAGGTCTTCTTCACTCTTGCCGAAGAGCGGATTATAAACACCAACAAGAAACTCATCTTCACGCCGGATACCCAACACCTGCTGGGCATTACCGGGAAGCGCGGGCAATTCCAGAAGGTATACCAGATACATCCGATTATTATGAGGTACCAGGGAATAGACCCCCTCGGCGCAGATTCGCGAATAGGGCTTTTCCAGCGTTGCAATTCCCCTTGTTTCGCCAAACCGTTCCTTCAGACGATTGCGAATGACCATCTCCTTATCGGTAACACAGTCGACCCGTCCGGTAATTTCGTTGAATGTCTCAGTCCTCTGGGGCATAACCGCCGTATCCAGTATCAGCAACCGGAACTTCCGACTTGCCAGAGGATGAAGGACCAGTTGAAGTGACTGGATATCATGGGCGCTCTCGGGATTGTCGGTTTTGGGGCGGTAAAAAAAGAATACATCACCATCCTCTATCCCTGCATAGGATTCTTTCACCGCTTCACGTTCCTCTTTGAGCATATACTGTCCTTTCGATTACTGGATGCTGGTTTCTTGTCGCCTGCTGATCTTCTTCTTCGATTTCATGCTAAGATAAATGCAAAAACCATACCAATGCAGAAGAAAAATCAGTTTACCGTGGCTATTTGAGAATAGGACTTCTTTTTTCGCAAAATTGCAGAGAAAATTATCGAAAGTGAGGAATGAGCAGCAGAAAGAGATTCAAGATTATTCATCCCGATAATGCGGGACTCAACGAAGCCGGGAAAGATCACGACCGATGAACAGGGATGTAATCTGAAGCGTTCAGCATAGTATATACTTACGCTGATTTTTCTCGTCGGTTTTAATTGTTCTCGTTACCATCCTTTTTTTCAGAAAACCGGTTTTTTACTCCACTGTAAAATAGAAGCACGACCCCTTTCCTATCTCGGATTCGGCCCAGATTTCGCCGCCGTGTTTGTGAATTATTCGTTTGACGATCGAGAGTCCGATTCCCGTACCTTTGTATTCCTTTTCGGAATGGGCGCGCTGGAAAGGAGTGAAGATTCTCTTTGCGTTACTCATATCGAATCCTGCGCCGTTGTCTTTTACAAAAAACACCGGGCTGTCCGAATCCTGTTTTACGCCGATTTCGATACGGGGATGTTCGCATTTGGCAGTATATTTCCAGGCATTGCGAATGAGATTTTCCAACGCGAGCTGCATGAGTCTCCGGTCGGCCCGGGTACTCATGCTGTCGTGAATGACAATATCGATTTCCCGCTCCGGATTGGTCCGTTTCAGTTCATCGATAAAATCGCCGGCCATGGCGCTGAGGTCGGTATACTGGATTTGGAGTTCATGACGGGAAATTCTCGAAAGCTCAAGAAGGTCGGCGATGATATTGGTCATCCGGTCGACATTCTTTTCAATATGCTCAAGGGCCTTTTTGCCGTCATCATCAAGGGCTTCATCACTGCATTCTTCGAGCATTTCGGTCATTATCTGTATGTTGTTCAGGGGATTGCGCAGATCATGTGAAACCGAGTAGGAGAACGACTCCAGTTCCTCATTGGTGGCAACCAGCTCACTGGTCCGCCGCTTGAGCGCTTCTTCATTTTTCCTCATATCGGTAATATCACGCCAGGCAACCACACATCCCTTCACCTTGCCTTCCCGGTCGAGAATCGGACCGGCGTTTGCCGAAACATACCGCCAGGAGCCGTCGGGCCCCTTCTGCAGCCAGACATCGTTGACAACAGGTCGCCCTTCCCTGAATACCCGCATGATCGGCAGTTGTTCAGCATCGATCGGCTCTTTGTTTTCGGGATCGACCAGCCCCCAGGCCTCAACGAATTCATCACTACCGAATGCGATACCGTCACGCATACGCTCACCAGTCCATTGATGAAGGGTCCGGCTGATGGTAACCGATTCGCCGATTCCACCGGTGATAACGATACCTTCGGGAACATGGGCCAGAAGGGCTTCGAGAATAACTTTCCCCTTTTCGGCCTTTTTAAAAAGCTCTTCGCGCTCCCGTTCATTCTGTTTTCGCTCGCTGATATCGAGTCCAATCCCCACCTGCCGGCCGTCGGGGATACGAACATTCGCCCAACTGGTCTCCACCGTGTTGCCGTCCTTGCGGGTCATAACAATATCCTTAAATCCCGGCTGTAGAGACTGCATGTAGTCTGCTACCTCCTTGCGATAATGAGGATCGGGATAGACGAGTTCCATTATACTCTTCTGCTTCAGGTCCTCTTCGGTCCAGCCGGTGGTTTCGTATACCTGACGGTTGAGAGTCAGTATCTTCAAGGTGGGTTCGTAGAGAGTAATCATGACCGGAATAGAATCAAAAATAGTGTCGAGTAATTCACGCTCACCCCGAAGGGCCAGTTCGGTCTTCTTGAGATTGGTGATATCCTGCACGGTTCCGAAACCGCCGGTAAGCTCACCGTTCTTATCAAATTCGAAATCAGCGATTTCATGGACCCATTTAATTGTGCCGTCAACAACTATCTGGTGTTCGATATCGTAGGGCTCGCCTTTGAGCGCCGCGTTCCAAGTATGGTCCACGGTCTCCCGTTGGTCCGGATGAACAAAGGAGAGGAAATCTTCGTAGCTCAGTTTCGTGCCCTTCGGCACTCCGAAAATACGGTACGCTTCATCCGACCAGAACAGCTCGTTGTTCCGTGTGTCCATCCGCCAACTTCCCACCTGAGCAACTTCCTGCGCCCGGTTGAGGTCCCTGCGGCTCCTCTGCAAATCCAGTTCAATCTCTTTATGGCCTGTAATGTCACGTATGGTGAGCAGTGCAGCAAACAGATTACCATGAACATCAAATACCGGCGATCCGGAATAACTTCCGATAAACTCTTTGCCGGTTTCAACGCTCTTCACTCTGACTTCATACCCCGAGAAACGTTCAGATCGCAGTGCGCGCGGCATGGGCCACTGTTCAAAGGGCAACTCATTACCATCGAGATCGTAATTTTTCCACAGGGTAGAGGCAGTTTTACCGGTGATATGGGAAGCTTCCTGTGATGAGTATCCATGGAGTGACAGCGAGACAGGATTATGATAGATAATTTCCCCTGTGGGACCGGCGATTACCAAGGCGTCGTTCATGCTCTCCATGATCGCCTGTTGCTGGACGATAAGCAACTCACGCTCCTGTTCGGCTTCTTTTTGTCTGGTGATATCCCGGTTAACCGAACGGCGCCCCATCATTTGCCCGTTATCACCAATTACCGGCCGGCATTTATGTCCGATCCATCGCATCGTTCCATCACGCCGGACAATGCGGAATTCAAATTCCTCCTGTTTGCGCTGTTTCATATTGTCGGCCAGATGGTTCACCATCATTTCCCGGTCGTCGGGATGAATGATGCGGGTATACAGATCGGGGTCCTCCATAAATTCTTCCCTGCTGTAGCCGGTTACAATTTCACATGAGGGAGTCATATAGATAAAACGGTCATCGGTCCCGCGCCAGTATTCCCAATCATAGGTAAAATCGGCAACGATACGGAATTTTTCGGCCGCTTCGCGGAGATCTTTCTGAGCCCGCTTCAGTGAGGTGACATCGCTCCAGGTCATAACAACGCCGTTAACACGGTCATCGGCGGTGCGATAGGGCTGGGTGGAACGGATATACCAGGCATCACCCACAGCGATCTCTCGCGGTGCGATTTCCAGGGTGTCGAGTACAGTGCGGGCATCCAGTTCCAGATCGGGCCCCAGTTTCTTCTGTGACAGGTCGGCGAGCGGCCTGCCGATATCACCGGGTATGAGCGAAACGAGCCCGGTCATTGCAGGCGTAAACCGGCGTACCCGTAATTGATGGTCTAAAAAGAGCGCCGGAAGATTGGTACTGGTCTGAAAATTGACCAGATCGTTATTGGTCTCTTCCTGCTCGGTGATCTTGCTCTGCAACTGGGCATTGACCGTAATCAGTTCTTCATTAAGCGACTGGAGTTCTTCCCGCGAGGTCTCCAGTTCTTCATTGGAGACAGTCAATTCTTCGTTATACGACTGGAGTTTTTCATTGACATTCCTGAGCTGTTCGATATGCTGCTGAAGATCGAGTCGGGTTGCGGTGAGTTCATCCTCGAGTTGCCGCATGGTCGAATCATCTCCGGACGGCGTTTCAGCAATTGCTTTCTGTTCAGCCGCCATGCGCCCCTTTTTCTCTTCGAATACAACAAGGAAATGACTATCACTCTCTTCGAGTTTTGATACGGTGACCGAGAGTTTTCGTTTGTCTATGGTTGCACGCAGCACAACAGGTTCACCATCCTGTGATACCCGGTAGACAGCGCTTCGTATTCTGGTTGCCAGCCGTTTGGGCAGCTGCTCCAGAAGGTTCCGGGTCGGTTCACCGAAGGGAGGCGTCAGATACCGGTTGACCGGGCCGTTATTGAAAAGAACGGTATAATCCTTGTCGATAGCCACCGCAGCCGGAGTATAGGCTGCAAGGAGCACATTCCGGGCCGCGTTAACCACTGCAGCATTGGGCGGCATGGGTTGCGGCTCGGGCTTTTGCTGCTGCGTTGCCGTTGTACGACGAATCGTGGTTGGAAAACGGGAGGGCGCCACACCGGGAAGACGTTTGAAAATATTCGCTTCTTTGGGCTCGAGTTTCTGAAACTGGGCATATTTGCCGGAAACACCTTCAGCCTTGCCCAGAAAAAGATACCGGTTTTCGCCCAGGGCATAATTGAAAATGTCAATGCACCGTTCCTGGCCCCGGGGGTCCAGATAAATGAGCAGGTTGCGGCAGATAATCAGGTCCTGTTTTGAAAAGGGCGGATCTTCGAGAACATCGTGACGGGCGAATACGATTTTTTCTCTGATTTCGGTGTTGACCTCCATGGTCTGGCGGTCTTCGCTGGAGGTAAAGTATTTCGGCCAGTACTCCAAAGGAATATCACCTTCAAAACACCCCGGATAAACCCCCTTTCGCGCTTTTTCCAGGGCCCCATCGTTGATATCGGAAGCAAATATCTGAAAATATTTCTCTTTGCCCGCCCGGTCGAGTTCATCATGGAGCATGATCGCAATGGAATAGCTTTCTTCACCGGTGGAACAGGCCGGAGTCCAGACACGGATGGGTTCATCTTTTTTTTCTAAAATAAGCGAACGGACGACATGGGCCTTCAGCTCCTGCCAGGCGTCGGGATCGCGGAAAAAGGAAGTGACACCGATCAGGAAATCGCCAGCAAGCTGCCGGGCTTCATCAGGCTTATGCTCGATTTCCTGTATGTATTCGTGGACCGATGTAAGGCCCCGAAGCTGCATACGCCGTCTGACCCGCCGCTCGAAAACACTCTGCTTGTATTCCTGAAAACGAAACCCGGTCGTCTTATAGAGCATATCAAAAAAGCTCTTCATATTCTCCGGCGTTGTCAGCTCATCTATTTTTTCCACTTCCTGATGCGTGTCGACAATGTTATCGATGGTCCGGGCGATAGCAGCCGGATTGATTACCATATCAGCGGCGCCTGCGGCAATGACCGCCCTGGGCATGGAAGGAAACTGGGCGGTAGCAGGATCCTGCACGATCATGCTGCCTCCCAATGCCCTGATTTCACTCGCCCCCCGGGCACCGTCACTTCCCGCACCCGAAAGGATAACACCCACCGCACGATCTCCGACAGCCCGGGCAAGAGATATCAACAGATTATCGATAATGTGCGGGGGATGACGCTTGGTTTCAGGATTGATGCGCAGCATACACTTATCAAGGGTAAGTGCTTTCCCGGGCGGGCCGAGATAAATATGCCCCGGCTCGAGGGACGTATCCTCCTCGGGTTCGGAAAAATGGAGGTCCGGACGCTTGTTCCGCAGAAGATCGGGAAGAAGACTCTTGCGCTCCGGGGGCAAATGCTGTACAAAGATTACCGCGGCATGCAGCCTTTCGGGTAAATCGGCTACCAGTTCGGTGAATGCTTCCAGTCCGCCTGCAGAAGCGCCGATTGCGACTATCGGGAAATTATGTTTGGGTTGTTGATTCATAGCTGCCTTCTCCACCATCCTGACACATGCTTTTTAAAAGGACTTTTTGTTATGAATTCGGTGAAATGTAGAGTAATAATATACTATAATATTAAAACACAAATAATACATTGCGAATCACCGGTGCATTTATTATGAAGAGGTTTGGGTCATAAAACCCTGGGTGAATGCAGATATTAATCGGTTAACTGCCGAAGTTCGATTTCCTTCACCTTTAAACTCAAACACTCTCCCCCTTCACCATCGCCCTTGCTTCCCAGCTAGCCCAGCGTAAAATAAAAACATGACCCTTTTCCGGTTTCCGATTCGACCCATATTTCGCCACTGTGTTTTTTGATAACGCGGCGGACAATTGAAAGACCGATTCCAGTACCGGGATACTCTTTTTTGGAATGGGCCCGCTGGAATGGAGCGAAAATCCGCTCCGCATCTTTCATATCGAAACCTGCGCCATTGTCTTTGACAAAAAAGTACCTCTCCTGTCCTTCTTTTCGATAGCCGATTTCGATTTCCGGTTGTTTAGATTTAGAGGTATATTTCCATGCATTTCTGATGAGATTTTCCATAACGAGTCGCATCAACCCCCGATCGGCCATAGCAGTCATGTTATCATGGATATTTACCCCGACCCGGCGGCCGGAATTGCTTTCTTTCAATTCATCGATAAATCTTTCGGCAATACGGCTCAAGTTGGTTTGGGTAATTTCCAGCTCCTGTTTTGAAACACGGGAAAGCTGCAGAAGATCGGAGATGGTATCCGACATCCGGGAAACATTTTGCTTGATATGAAGCAGGCATGCTTTTCCGGTTTCATTAATACGATCCAGATTATCAACCTCGAATACATCGATCAGCGCGGCGATGTTATTGACTACATTGCGAAGGTCGTGGGAGACAGAATAGGAAAAGGACTCGAGTTCACCATTTACGACGGAAAGGTCGCCTGCCTGGCGCCGGAGATTTTCTTCCATTATTTTCTGATCGGTAATATCACGGCTGACACCAACGAGGGCGATTGCATTTCCCTCATGATCCCAGATCGCCTTTCTGCTGTCACTGAACCACCGGTACTCACCGCTTTTAATACGCCAGCGATACTCCATGGGCTTATCCGGTTCATTGCCTGCAATAATTTCGCTCAGGTAATTATTGACAGTCTCAATATCATCGGGATGCAATCGGAAAGCAATCTCTCCAAGGGGTAACTGCTCGATTTCATCGAGTGTAAAGCCGGTAAGTTTTTCGAGCGACGGACTCATGAATGCCAATTTTTCGGCAGCAAGATCGAAGAGGTGAATGCCGTCACGGGAATTCTCGAGCACCAGGCTGAACAGCTTTTCGCGATCTTCAATTTTTTTCCGGGCAGTCATCAGTTCGGTAATATCCTGGATGGTCCCGAATCCACCGGTGAGTACATTATTGTTGTCGAATTCGGGCTCGGAACGAACCCGCACCCACTTAACCTTTCCGTCAACCACAATCCGGTTATCGAATTCACGTGCGTTCCCCTGCATGAGTTCAGCCCGCATCTGTTCAACATTATCCCGGTCGTCAGGATAAATTATGGAAGCAAACATCTCACTAGTTATCTCTTTTTGATCGGCTATCCCAATAATCCGGCATGCTTCATCGGAGCAAAGCGCCTCGCCTTCTCGAATATCCAGCCGCCAGCTTCCGATATGGGCCACTTCCTGGGCCCGATTGAGATATTCACGGCTCTCCTGTAGATTTTTATTGACTCTCTTAAGAACCGCACTGGTATGCATAAGCTCTTCTTCAACTCGGTTGGGGTCGGTAATATCGAGATTGATGCCCGCCCAGGAAACAACGGTTCCCTTTTCATTTCTCACCGGCATGCCACGCCCCAGCACAATACGGATATCACCATTTTTGGCCACAAAATGATGCTCATGCTCGAACGGCTCGCCGGTCCGTATCGAATGCATCCATAAATCGGCAACGTCCTCCCGCTGTTCGGGAACCAGTGTATCGAGCCAGCCAAAGCCGCGGACCTCTTCAAATGATTTTCCCAGCATATCGGTCAGTTTGGGACAAACATGGGTAATATTCCCCGAAGCATCGGCAGCCCAGACACCATAGTCAATCGAATGCCCCATGATCCGGAATAGCTGTTCCGATTCGGCAAGCGCCTCCTTTTCACGGGCTAGCTGCTCGATCAACTGTTCACGGTCATTTTGTATACTATTGCCGGTTGTCTTTTCGGAAAAATTGCCAAAAAAGCGATGAGAACGCTCAAGTTCTTCTTTTTCACGGGCAAGCTTATTGTTCGAACCGGCAAGATTCCGATTGAATATCTCCAGGCCCTGTTGATAGATTTGCATTTCTGCAACAATATCCTTGAGATCTTCCTTACTCATCTTTGAAAAATCATCTGAAGTAAGATTTTTCCATTTATTTGAATCGATCGCCACAGCATCAGCAATAAGTCTTCCGGTCTCAGGGCGGGTTTGTTCAGGCATGAGTTACCCCCATGATTCTTAATGGTGAATCGAACAAAGTCAATCCGGAAATTTGTAACAGCCCAGCACAAAAGGAGTTGTAAATATAAATATTGAACACATACCCGTAAAGATTTTTTTTAATATTACCATAGATAAACCCCGTTCCACTGAGGTTTCCTTGACAATACCACGGAACATTTCAATTAATAAACGATACGTTTACGGTGGTGTAGACTGTACGAATCGAAAAGTTTTTTACAATATACAATATGGCAGGTACAATTCAATTTTTGATTGTTACCGGAGCTGTCCGGGGGATGTTTTCCGGGTAACCGGAAACTGATATGATATATTTATTCTGCCGGCACCTTCTCAAAACTTCCAAACGCCACTGCCGGAGGACTGGCAAGTGCCAGTTCCTGCATAATGCGGCGCAGGTAGAGCCGGGCTTCTCTTGCGCCATGCAAAAGCTTATCGGGATCCATACGCTCATCTCCGGCAACCTCCAGAATAATCCCCCCATGAAAGCCGGTACGCCCCAGTTCCCACAGCAACCGTTTCCATTCGATACCGCCTCGCCCGGGGGGCAGATGATCGTCCCGGTTACCCTTGTTGTCATTGGCATGGATCATTAAAAGAAGTCCCGACAACTTATACATCACATGATGCAGATTGCCCGAAAGATAGGCATGCCCCGTATCAAGGCATGCGCCGGGAATAACACTGTTGATACTTCCCAGAAGCCAGACCATTTCGCTGATGTCTCCGCAGAACAGATGGGGAAGCATGTTTTCGAGCACCACACCGACCCCCAGCGACGAGCATCGTTCACTGATACGATCAAGCACCTCCGCCGCATTTCTCATCCGTTGCATGCGCTCGTGGGCCGGAACATTATAGGTCTTTTCGGGGCCCGGATGGAGTACGAAATATCGTACATTGAGCGTTGCCGCCGCTTGTGCGGCCCGACTTATCTCATTGAAGGCATGTTCCCGTTCGTGATCATTTAATGACGTAATATCTATGTTTTCCGAAAAGGGAGCGTGAAAGGAATAGGTTTCAACATGCTTGTCATCAAGCATGCGCGCCGCCTCCTGTACAGCAGCTTCATTGTGGTAGTCGAGATGGTTTGGTGACGAACATACTTCGATCATATTGAAACCGCTTTCGATAATACTGTCGATACAATCGAATATGCTTTTGGTATAAAAACATCCTGTTGACAATCCTACCGGCCAGTCGCTCATCTGTGGCTCCTTTCCAGGGCTGCCTGCCGTAAACCGCTCAGATCGCAGTATCCTTCCTTTTTAAAGCAGTAACCCTTTTCCTTTGTTGATATACAATTGAAATCGATTAATTCATCGAGTCCGACAGTGATAAGTCCGGCAAACATCCGGGTGTAAACATCCGCCCTGCTCGATGCATTGTAGGCATACCATTCGTTACCCCATCCGAAATTGCGTTCGAACTTCGAGCGGATCAATCCTGCAATATGCCGCGGATGCCATCCAAAGGCATAGAGCCCCCGTACTACCTGCTGCATACCCGCGGGAGTGAGCAGCAGATCGTTGGGATTGGTAAGAATAGTACTGATACACACCGGCAGCAGATTCATATCCAGGTGATCGTACGTGTTGGACCATCGTTCCACCGGCTCGTGTTCCTCTGAATAAAAATCTTTGTGAAACCCCGCGAGCGGCGAGCCGCGATAGGCAGCAATCAACGCCGCCATCGGGCTCCCCATCTCCGGAATAATCGTGTGGGTAGTGCACGCATAGGAAGCACTCTGGGAAAGTGACCGCATTGTATCGAGCCCTTTATAAACATCAAGACCATTCAAGGGTACCGGGGTCATAAGCGGAATCTCATTCCGTATTCCATCATGTAAAATGCCCCCTTTCAACAGAGGTTTAAGATAGGGAGTAAAAGGGGTCTGCAGGATCCGGGTGTTCAACGGATCGGCATATTCTGAGATATCAAGAGAAACGATTTCCCTTCCCCGTTCAGCCGGACCGACAACAACTGCAGTCAATTGCACCGATAAAGGCCCTTTACCGCCGGCTTTCCTCATAATTCGGTGGGCGAAGTATTCGATAACCATCCCCAGACCGGTGTAGGCACATCCAAGGGTATCGTCGACACGGGCATTGCCGAAATATTTGTGGGACCGGTAATAATCGTGCAAATCCCCGCCAATACGTCCGATATCGACCAGAGCATTAAAGGACGCACTTCCTTTCGGTATAGACCATACATAATGATATCCCCGTCCGGTAAGGAGCTGAAGAGGCTCAATCCCATACTCTCCTAAAGTATCAACAAAAGCCTGTCTCACATTCTGCTGCAAACTAAACGTTCGATAAGGATCGAGATAGGCTTCGGCGGGAAAATCAAAATTGACGTATTCAACATCGACATCTGCAATGAGTGAATGCTGATCCCACAGAGAACGAAACAGGCCGTCATTGTACCCCAGAATTTTATCAAGCTCAGACACCGGTTCTGCTGTGGGAAGATATTTGCTTGTATTACCATAGTGGGCAATATACATACACGTAGGCTCCCTGCTGCCGCCGTCACCGAGGAATTCTAAAATGCGCTCTCTCACCGGAGGGGTACGGTAATACTCCTTAATGCGCTCTCTCTCTACATCACGCATCCCTTTTAACACTTCAATTGTTTGCATTATTAAGAACTCTTTTCCTGATTATGACACTATTCAGAATTACCAAAACCTTTGAAAATGAATTCGAGGTGAATTCAAATCCGGAATCTTAAAACAGCACGGCAGCAGATTTTCATCTTGCTGCATCGCATTTTCACTCTGCAACCGGCATTCTCAATTTTCATAAATATGCAATCTACATGCCATTAAATGATTTAACCCTCAGAGCAATGTTTTTTTCAGAATTAGCGCAGTCACTCTGCCGGCATGAAATTTGAATGTTTCTTTATGCGGTCAGCTTAATTGTTGAAAGGAGTATCTCCATGTCGAAAAAAGTACTTGTTCCCATAGCCCATGGGACTGAAGAAACTGAAGCGGTCACCATCATTGATATATTGCGCCGGGCGGGCGCCGATGTTACCGTAGCGGCCTGCGGCGGACAGTTGGGAATTACGGCATCTCGGGGAGTCGAACTGGTCGCAGACCGCCAGATTGAAGGGTGTCTTAATGAGAAATTCGATTGTATCGTTCTTCCGGGTGGTGCACGGGGCGCCGAACATCTGCGGGATGATCCCACACTTACCGAAATGCTTTTGAACCAGAATAAGAGTGGCCGGTATATTGGGGCTATCTGTGCAGCACCTGCGGTTATTCTGGAATTTCATGAAATTCTGGATAATCACAAGGCAACCTGTCATCCCGATTTTGCCCCAAAACTCGAAAACCAGGAAGCAATCGGGCAACGAGTTGTAATCGACGGCAATATTATTACCGGTCAAGGGCCGGGCACAGCACTTGAATTCAGTCTTGCCCTGGTACAATTGTTATATGGAGAAAAAAAAGCGAACGACATTGCAAAAGCGGTTGTTGTGTAGCATTGATTATTTATCATTGTTTCGGCTGTTTTTATGGTGCGGTAACAACATAAGGAGGAATATCTGTTATGACTATTGATATTGAAAATATTCTCGGCAATGAATCGAAAGATCTTCTGGAACACACCTGCTGTGATATACCGTCGAGCATGGTATATCAGCCGGGACCAAACTGGATCGATGATGTTTATGCGGCATCCGACCGCAGTCCAACCGTCCTCAGGAATTTATCGACACTCATCTCCGGCGGCCGTCTTGCCGGGACCGGCTATATATCAATTCTTCCGGTAGACCACGGAGTGGAACATACCGCCGGATCCGCATTTGTCCCTAATCCCATATATTTCGATCCCGAACAGATTGTCCGACTTGCCTTAGAAGCTCAGTGTTCGGCGGTAGCCTCAACGCTGGGTGTTCTGGGATCGGTTGCCCATCGGTATGCGCATAAAATACCATTCATCGTCAAACTCAACCACAATGAGCTTCTCTCCTATCCGAACACCTACGACCAGCGCATATTCGCCTCGGTGAAACAGGCCTTTGAGATGGGGGCTATCGGCGTGGGAGCAACAATTTACTTCGGATCCCCCGAATCCAGGCGTCAGATTGAAGAAGTTTCCCGGCTTTTCGAACATGCCCACCGATTAGGTCTGGTATGCGTACTCTGGTGTTATCTCAGAAACACAGACCTGCAGGATAAAAACAAAGATCTTCAGATAGCGGCAGATTTAACAGGACAGGCCAACCATCTCGGCGCAACGATCCAAGCTGATATTGTCAAACAAAAACTTCCGGTCCCCCTTCATGGTTTTGAAGAACTCAAATACAGTAAATCCGATCCGCTCATGTACGAAAAACTCATGTCCGACCACATCATCGATCTGGTCAGGTATCAGGTAGCCAATACCTACATGGGCCGTTGCGGCCTTATCAATTCGGGCGGTGCATCGGGCAAAAATGATCTCGAACAGGTCGTCCGCACTGCGGTTATCAACAAACGGGCCGGTGGCATGGGAGTTATCAGCGGACGGAAAGCATTTCAGCGACCATTCAACAAAGGCGTGGAGCTGCTCAATGCTATTCAGGATGTATATCTGGATGAGAAAATAACCGTTGCATGACCTGTTTCCGTTCCCTGGTACCTATCGGCGGGGTTTGAAGGAATACTTCATCCGTTTTTGCACCAACCCTATACCTTCAACCCTCTCCATCGTCATTTCCATTCCCCCGTAAACAGCGGTTTCACCGGTCTTTTTTTTCTGTCAACTTTCAGGTGGCGGAATACTTCAGCGCTGTTTTTATCTTCATCTCGGGGATGCAACTGGACACCCAGATCCTTTTTGATATCCTCTGCCGCTGAAACCAGAAGAAATTCCGCTCCTTGCTTGTTGAGGAAATCGGGCGGATCGACCTCTGAGAATTTCCGTCCCCGAAATTTCTGTTTCAGTTTCTGCGAATAGGTAGCTTGTTGTGAAGGCCGCAATCGGGCCGGGCGGGGCGAGGAGCGTTCGAGATTGGCAACGCTTATGACATAACTCGCCTGTTTTTCGATCTCGAGTTCTTCCTGCACCCCGCGGCGTTTTTTTGGAAGCTCGAGCATATACGCAAGATGGGTGTGGCTGTCGTGACGGATAATCCGATATACTCCTTCACCGGCAGGGCGGGTCGGGGGGACTTCACGCTTGCCCCGCGTTTTGGTCCCGTATTCTTTTCCTCCCAGTTCATTGCGGATCGAATCGGGTTTTTTGCGCACCGTATCGACAAAGCCCCACATCCTCGACATGCCCGGCTTTGACGGATCGGGCATCCGCTTGCGGCCGATGATCGCAAGACGGTACCGGTCCTTATCACTTGGATGCAATACCATATAAAACCGCTGCAGATCTCCGCGGCCGGTTGCTTTCTTTTTTTCTACTCTGGGCCGATAAAAAAACAGTACATCACCCTGTTCCAGGGTTTCCGATTTTCCATTACCTTGCTTTGCCATAGCACACTCCTTTGTTTGTAGTAATTATACGTGAGTGTCATTTGCAGCTTAAGACTCCACACACCCACCGAAGTCCCCACACCAATAATCGAACGTCCGGTGCGCTTTACGCATTGAGCAAATTTCATTGTATCCCCATTATATTTAACACGCCAAGTATATTTCATTGCAAGAAACAGACCAATATTTTGACATATACGACCATGAACTTTTTTAAGTGTATTGAAGGCAGTTTGTACATATAAGAATCACTTTTTCCTGTTATCGACGATGAACAGACATCGCATCTTTTTAGACCCCGCAGATCTTTGATTTATCGGGCACATGCTTTGCAATGCATGATATTCCCTTCAGCCGGATCATTTCCATCACCCTTCACGAAAAAAGATCTCTATGCATGCCGTAGTATTTCATGAAATAAGTGATATCAGACTCGACGATGTACCTGAGCCTGAAATTCAGGAACCCACCGATGCAATTGTCAAAATTACGGCCAGTGCCATATTTCTTTCGGATATTTTACCAACCGGCTATTTCGGTGCGGATTGTGTGGAAATCGCTCCGGGAAATACAGTTAAGGTTGCTCCCAATCGACACCCTGAAAACGGACAGTGGCAACCCGGTAATGCGCCGTCGCCGGCCCTTGACTGGGAAGTTGAAGCACTGGACAAGGCCGGCACCCTGGCGATTATCGGCGTCTATCCCCAGCAGGTGCACCGCTTTCCGATCGGTATTGCCATGAACAAAAACCTGACTATCAATATGGGGAACTGCAATCACCGTCGGTATATACCGGAGCTGCTCGAACTCGTTGTGAACGGTTCGGTTGACCCATCGGGCATTGTTACCGAGATCGTATCTCTGGATGAAGCGGTCGAGGCCTACCGCGTCTTTGACATACGGAAGTCGGATTGGATTAAGGTAGAGCTTGTCTCATAGGGGTGTAGGCATGGGATAACTCATCGAGGGCGCATGAGGAGCATGACTTCACGTTCTGCAGATCGATAATCAGCGACTGTACACTGTCACATTCTCATGTGCCCGGCTTCGCAATCCGAAACCGTCGATATCCTCACGGTCCCGCCAGTTGCTAATTTTACGCCGCACAACACGGTTTTTTACATTGCCTTCAATGGTATAGAGTGTCGAGCCCCGTATCGCTTCTACAATTCCACTGTGTCCCCCCATGGCATTATCGTAACGGATATAATCGCCCGGCGAGGGGGCGTTCGATTCCCAGTAAGGATCGGTACGCGGTACAAAGCGCGCGTTGCGGGTAAACCATCGTTTCAGAGAACGGGAGCTTCGGTGAAGCCATCCACCCTGCGAGCCTTCGGTAAGCGGAAAGCCGGCGACATTATATGCCCATGAGACAAACTCAGAACACCAGGCTTCCCTGAATCCAAGATAGTGTCCCAACGCATAGGGTTCTCTGTCCAGCTCCGTACCAATGCCATTGGGCCGATCCCCGAGTTCCGATGCTGCAATGCTCACGATTTCCTCGGGCACGATATCGAGTATGACATATATCTCGCCATTATATTCGGCGAGTACTGCCGAGGCGATACGCTTTCCCGAACGTTCGAACCGCAAACTGTCGCAGGGATTCGAAACAGCAAGGGGAGCATAGCCGGATGGTGATGATGGTGTCAGGGCTATGGTTTGAATGGCGCCCCGGTTGTCACGTACCGGAAAGGCTCCGGCTAAGCGCTGTTCTCCCGGGGATGTCGGTGGACGATGGAGAACAAATTCACCTCTTTCATTGGTGGTATCCCGGACATTCCCGCCGACCAGCATTACCGTTAAGCCCTTAACCGGCATGAGTGCCTGGTTGACAACCGCACCCTTCAGATTGATGCCCGGACGGCTTAAAAGTGCAGGAACATGAAAGAGAACGACAAAAAAGAAATACTGCCAGCGCATCTGCGCGAAAATTCTCAAGCTCAAAGTATTACTTCTACGGTTAAATTACACAGTATAACGACATTTTAATAATTCATGAGTCGGCTTTTCACCTCCCCGCCAGAAATCGAAACCGATTATCATGCCGGGCACGTAATCTGCCGTTTTTGTATTGAGAGATAATTACGAATGATAAAAGGAAATATTGCGCAAGGGCCGTTTACTGGGGAAAGGGTACAAGGTACCGGGACTATTGCCTCTCTCGTTGTCGCTCATAAGGGGTTCGGGGTTTCACGTTAAACGACTTCCGCTCCCCTCCAGCAGTGGCTCGAAATTCAGAGTACGGATCCATTATCCTCATCCCTCACTCCCACTGCTCTCAACGGTCTCCAGCGAATGGGTCGAAACTGCGCCGTTTTCGAGCATGGTTCCGGCTATCTCTTTTTCCCGGGAGTTTTCAATCTCAACCCAGAGAAGAATACCACCGTCTCTGATATGCGCAACAAATTGCCCGGCTTCTTCTTTGGGAAATTCTTTCTTCAGCTGATTGAAAAGGGATGTATCCGAGACTTTCAATGCAGTACTTCTGCGGATAATTTCCCGTGCTGTCGGGCCACAGGCGAGTACATAGCCGGCATCGGTTGTTTCAACCTTTGCAACATCCGCCAGAAGCGTATCGAGGATATTGTCGGTTCCCCTAGCCGTTATATTAGAATGGGCATCATCGGATGTTTCGAGCTGGACCGCCTCTATATTCTGAATATCCTCAGCCTGGGCAAGAACGTTTATGTCTTCTTCTGCGATTCTCATCTCCACCAGAGCGTCAACAGCCCTGCTTACATAATGATACAATTCAAAAGCTCCGAAAACAATGGCCATACTATATCCTCATTTCCCGAATGTGGTTATCGGCATTTCTGTTTACTTAATTTAAGAATGCAAAAAACATGCCTGTGCTGACACCACATACTCTTCATTGTATCCCGCTTATCCCCTATCGTTTCGCGTTTTCGTAAAAACGAATTTGCATCATTGGGAATCGGCAATTATCCCGCTGTCTTTTCGATTCACAGGAACAATCAGTTCTCTTTTGATGGCATTAATTTTGCGTGGAAAATTAAAGTGAGGAATTCTCTTTATTCGAGGAGTACAATATGGAAACCATTCTTAAAATTCTTCTTCTTGCCCTAGCGGTATTTGCCGTTGCAAAGCTGCTTCCCGCGATTCATGTCAAAAGTTTCGGCGTCGCACTTCTTGTTGCTGTCGTGTACAGTGTCATCAACTTTCTTTTAGGATGGCTTCTTTTCATTCTTGCTCTTCCACTCATTATCATAACGTTCGGCCTTTTCAAACTGATTATCAACGCATTTCTTCTCTGGATCACCGACAAACTCATCCCCGGATTCGAAATCAAAGGCTTTGGCTGGACTATCATAGCAGCCCTCCTGATCACCCTGGCCGACAGCGCTCTGCGATGGATGATATTGTAAATAAACCGGAAATGACATGTTTTTTCCGGATGCTGCTTCCACCATCCTCATCCATTATCCTCCCCAATCCTTCTATCCCGACGGATCGAACTTTCCAAGCTGGGGCTCGAACTCCTGACGGTAGATGTTCACGACGGCCACAAAAAATGAAGCTATTGCCGGTCCCACGATAAAGCCCATGACTCCGAATATGCTGAGTCCGCCGAGCGTTGAAATGAATATCATCAGATCGTGCATACGCGCACCGCTTCCGACGACTCTGGGGCGAAGCACGTTATCCACACTCGATACGACCAGAAGGCTCGATATAATGATCCCGATCCCCTGCCATATATCGCCTTTCATGACTTGAATAAATCCCGCGGGAATCAATACAATCGGCGGTCCGACCATGGGTATTATCGACAATATGAGCATTATGAATCCCCAGAAAATCCAGGTATCGACCCCGAAAATCAGAAGTGTCAGGGCGCCGAGGGATCCCTGTGCCAGTCCGATTATTAACGTACCACGGACAGTGGCCCTTGAGATCAAAAGAAAATTCGACACGATACGCTCTTTGTATTCATCCCTGATCGGCAGCAGATGCTTTACGTATGAGACCAGTCGTTTGCCGTCAATGAAAAAATAAAAGAGAATAAAAAAGGTGATAAGCAAATTTGCAACAAAACCGAATACTCCGGCAGAGGTACGATTCAGAATTGTCGTGCCCAGTGAAGTCAGGGTGGAGCCTATTGAGTTTACTATTGCTCTCCAATCGACCTGATCGATCAGCCATCGTCCAAAAGGCAATCGCCGGATTAATTGCAGCCATTCATACTGTACGTCGTCCTGAAAAGCACCCCTGATGGTCGGGGCAACCTGTTCGTAAAGGTCGATCGCCTGGTTTACCACCAGCTGCACCAGCACATAGGCAGGAATAAGCATACCGATTATCAAAATTATGCAGCAGATAAAGGCACTGAGCACCGGTTGATGCCAGAGTCGCTTATAAATTATCCGATAAAAGCCGTAGAAAATGGTCGCGAACGTCGCAGCGAGAACAAGGGGCACAAAAAATATGGCCACAAAGGGCAAAAATGCAACAATGGAGATTATTAAGAGAACCAGGATGGTGAAGCGGTTCATGTGTTCGGGGACATCCCGGTCTTTTAATACCGGTTTTGAGTGGGGCCGGGCTGCTTTGTGCTGGGGCGGTAATTTATTTGTATTCTCTTTTTTTCCGGTTTGTGCCATTAAGCGTTCCCCTTTGCCTGAGTGCATATTCAGTTTCGAGTCTATTAAGATGTACATCAACATAATGCAAATGCAATGCCATGGCATATTCCGGATGGCATGAATATTGCAATTATTTACAATCATCAAAATGAGTAAAGGTCCGAGGAGAGGGAGAATGCATTTTTTCCACAAAGGGCACACCTATGGGAGGTCAGTTTCCAAAACAGCAGCAGCCGCAGCCGGGCAAGCGCGAACCTATGGAACCCAAGCCGCAATCAATCTCACCCCAATACAAAGCGGCGGATAAACTGAAAGGCAAAATGGCGCTGATTACCGGTGGCGACAGTGGAATCGGCAGAGCGGTGGCGGTCCATTTTGCCCGTGAAGGCGCCGATGTTGCAATTACCTATCTTAACGAACACGAAGATGCCCGTGATACGCAACAGGAAGTCGAACGGGAAAACCGACGGTGCTTAACCATAACCGGTGATGTGGGCAATGAAGACTTTTGTATCAAAGCGGTCGACTATGTTTTGACTACCTTTGGAAAACTCGATATCCTTATCAACAATGCCGGTGAGCAGCATGCCTGTGACGACCTTACCAAGGTGACAAGCGAGCAGTGGGAACGCACTTTCCGCACCAATATATTCGCTCAGTACTACATCACCAAAGCAGTACTTCCCCATCTCCAGAAAGGTGCAACGATTATAAACTCATCCTCGGTAACCGCTTACCAGGGCCATCCCAAACTTATCGATTATGCTTCAACAAAAGGCGCGATTATTGCATTCACCCGGTCGATGGCTATTAATCTCAGTGGAAGAGGTATCAGAGTGAATGCCGTTGCTCCCGGGCCGATCTGGACACCTCTCATACCGGCAAGTTTCAGCGAGCAAAAAGTTGAATCATTCGGCAGCGGAACCGCAATGGAACGGGCGGGTCAACCTTCTGAAGTGGCCCCCTGTTATGTCTTTCTTGCCTCATCGGATTCATCATACATCACCGGACAAACACTCCATCCCAACGGCGGGAGGATTATCAATGGTTAGAAGGTACAGGGTTCGGGGTTCAATGCTCTCTCATTGAACCTCAGCCTCAACGCCTCAAATTGTACTCTTTGTCAATTTTCGCTCCAAATCTTCTCCCAAACTTGTTGGGCAATCTATTGCGAACGCTTGTTGAGCCCAGAGTGCGAATAATCTTCACCCTCTTCGATCACTATGGCACTTTTATTGCTTACTATACAGACAGGAGTGGCCCCCGGTCGGTGCTCAAGGGTGGCTCAGTTTGTATCAGTAACTAGAAAGAGGGTTTATCATTATGATACCAATATACAAATATTTATTCTTAGTCTTTGTCGGATCTGCGGTGATCACGACAGAATGCGATACACAGCAGAACATATTGAATGACGTAATACTTTCCGACAATGTCGATTCACTCAGCTACATAATCGGTCGTGATATCGGAGAGCAACTTAATGATCTCGGAGCAAATATAAAGCCCGGTCCTTTCACGCTGGGGATCGAACATGCTCGTCATGGGAAATCTTCACTGATTGACTCATTGAGTGCCGATTCGATTCGAATGGTATTTGCCATGGAAGCACAGGCGTATATGCATCGAAAGGAACTTGAAGAGGCGGCTGCCAATCTTGAAAAGAGCAATAAATATTTTAACCGGAACAAGAAGCGTAAGGGTGTCAATTCAACAAAATCGGGACTTCAGTACAAGGTGGTCGTACGTGGCGACGGCGATAACCCGATGGCGGATGATTCGGTACTGGTATCCTACCGGGCCATGTTCCTTGACAGCACAGTCTTTGACAGCACGGAGGAGGAACAGCCGGTAAGACTTGGATTGCCGAATACGATCCCCGGGCTCTCGGAAGGCATTCAACTGATGCAGGAAGGTGCAACATACCGGTTTTTCATACCACCTGATCTGGCATTCGGGGCTGAAGGCATTCCACCGCTGATTGCGCCAAATACGCCTTTGATCTTTGATGTTGAATTGATTCACATTGTCAATCACAGGAAACGAACCTGAAATAGACAATCGTCACCATATATTTTATTATTAAATTCTTTGAAAGGAGATTCCTATGAACAAGACAAAGAAAAAGATCGCATTAGTTGCTATTCCTGTTGCCGTAGTCGGCGGTATTGCCGGTGGGGTGACTGCATGGATCAAATCACGTTGGACACGACGAGCGGCGGCAAAAGGCGGTATCAAAATTCTGAGATTCAGGCCGGCACGAAAAGGTATGGGTGCAATGCTTCGAAAATCAGGAAAAGCCGGAGCATTTATCTTTGGTAAAAGAGCTAAACGTAAATTAACTAAAATGGCAAAGGCATAAAAGAACATCCGCATAAAGTGAAGTAATGGAGTGTTGGAGTTATGGAGCAAAAAGTAATGCACCCCACTGTTCCTTGTAGTAAGGGTGGCGCTCTAATACTCCAGCACTTCTTTCCCTTTTCCAGTCTTACCGTTTCATTTTATGATGGCTGTGCCTTCGTTTTCCGGACCACAGGCGGAATATCTTGATTAGAAATATTATGGCAATAACCACAGCAACAACTATTTTTACTGTTATTATTAGCCGATGAACTCGGAAACGGAGGCTTGTCAATGTGCGTTCGAGCCGGGTCCGTGTCTGCTCGATTGCCTCAACAATATCATCGTCTGATTCATCCTGAAGTGTATCAGATGGTAAATAACCATTCTTATCAGTCATAAAGAAATCCTGTCATGATTTACCGATGTCTGTATCATCAACGCTTTAGCCTCAATCTTTTTTCGGATGGGCAACTTCACCGGCCCAGGACGCTGTCTCTTTTATGGTTTGTATTGTCCGTGGAAGCCCGGCACGTAAACGCCGTAATGTCAGAGCCGCGGCAACAACACATGCTGCGGCACCCAGTAATCCAAGCCCTCCGGTGGTTATAAAACTCAGCCACTGGATATGCTTTCTTGGAATAGCCATATTATCCAGAATAAGAGAAAGTGCGGCAGCGATACCTATCAGCAGGACAATGACACCTGCAAATGATGTTACCGCACCTGCCGCAATTAATCCAACACCTTTTAAAGCAGTTATGAGCTGATCCTTTATTTCCCTTTTTGCGAGTGTCTTTTCTAAGCCGGCAAGGGTTGCCATTTGATTTCGGAGATCGGCAAAAAGATGAGCGCTCGAACCTCCGTTATTCGTACGATCCGTCGGTGAAGAAGGACGGACAATTTTCATCCGATGCAACAGGTTCATGCTCATTTCTCCTTTCAGCTGTAGTGCTTTTCGTAAATTATCATGCCGGCCATAATTGAATCATGAAACATTTATCGGATTCATTTTTCAAGTGCATTTAGAACATCGCCGACTTTTTCAGAGGGTTCCCGTTCGCGATTATTGAATATAGGATCGAGGTCCCCGTGAATAGCCCGCAAGGCATAGCGTTCCAGAAGGATTTCATCTTTTGTCCGCACGCCAAGGCGGCGAAATACCACAATCGGCGGACACCAACCCTGAATTGCATGCTGAAGTAAAAAGCCTGCGACTACAAGAGGTAGCAGTAAAAGATAATACCGTCTTCCGACAAGCCCGAACAAGAGACCATAGAGCATTAAACTCGCCGCATTGGCCTCAAGTAACCGTTCGATATCCCATTCATTATCCAGTTCACGAAGCCGTGTATCGATACGGTCCGGATGTTTTGCATAATAGGTAACCGACACATCGATTCTCCGACGTATTCGGGCATTAATTGACGGCGGGGTATGTTCCGCAACTCTGTTTTTCATTAATACGGTCTCTTCCATAAAGCCTCCTTGAAAGGTTTTTTAAAGCTTTCGGTAGTATTATTTTGTATTATCTCCATGAGTGTATTACTCGAATAGAGCCGAACTTTCGGGATTTAAAAGAACCCAGAAAGTATATACTCCTAAAATTGTCCCAATCGGAAAGTTGAAAAGGTTTATCACTCCCAGAATGATAGCGATAAGTCGCGCCCATGATTTCCTTTTAAGAATTCCAATTCCGACAATCAACCCCGGAATTGAAATAATCGTTAATGCTATCGCTACAACTGTCGCTGTCACTCGAGAGACATACTGAAAATATTCTCCGCCCTGCAACGCCCCGATACCGGTTATTAAAAAAAATGCAAAGATCGCCGCGACAATAAAAACTAGATCGAGAATGATAAAAAGCCAGCCGAGAATATTCACGTGCTGCTGGATATTAACCGGAGATTTTGTCTGATTTTCCATAGAAGTCTTCCATTCGTAGATTGCAGGTAATTTCTAAATGCTGTAAAACTGTAGTACTTCTGAAAAGGAGCAACAATCATACCAAGAGGCTCGCTACTACACTGCCACGTGTTAAAGTACAGGTATGGACAAATAAATCTTTAATAATCAGGACCCGTAAAATATATACACCAGCCATGGATCATTTACTTCTGGCATATTATTTGCGCTTTAGATATCGTGGCAGAAGCGGATTATAAGATCCGATCTGCTTTAAGCTTGTCCGGCAGGCCGGCAGGCGGAGACATCCGAAAGGAGTTTCAGGATGAAAACTAATAATTCTATAATAAATATTCGTATTGCGGCGCTGTGTACCGGCGTTTTCCTTTTGACGGCAGGCGGTTTTGCCCGTCAGCACGAAAATGAAAATGCAGAAAAAAAGCGTTACAAAAACAACCAGGAATGGAAACGCGATACCAATGGTATACAAGATTATGATCAGAAAGACCAGATGAAAAAAGACAAGAATGGTACCAAGGATTATGATCGGAAAGACCAATGGCAGCGTGACACGAATGGTATTGAATATTACGATCAGGAAGATCAGGAATGGAAACGTGATACGAATGGTATGCAGGACCGGAACGGTATGTATAATGGTTTTGACAACCAGACACCGGACACGGTAAAAGGTATCGTTCAGATGGTGGACAGCACCGGAAATATCTATGTGCTGACACTCGATACCGATACCGGAATGGTGAAGGTTCATACCGCGCCGGGAGCCTTTTTGACCGAAAATAACATTTCCTTTGAAAAGGGTGATTCTATCAAGGTAATCGGATTTTCTGCAAGGGTCCGTGGTGAACAAATTCTGGTTGCACAGGAAATTGAGATATTTACTAATAATGTCCCGCTTCGTGCAAAGGACGGTTCACCGTTGTGGAAGCGTTCACAAGGTCAACAACGTGGACGCCGACAGTAAACATGAATAAACAGGAAACAGTTAAATATCAATCTCCGCCGGCCGGCGTAGAGTAAATAGATCTTACGCCGGACAAGCTTTTTGAATTCCTTTTAATGTTCGGAAAATAAATTAGTACTATATTTGCAAAGGAGGAAATACAATGCTTATTACACGAAAACCATTAATAACCATATCTATAGCCGGAGCGATGCTTCTATCCTGGGGCTGCGAAATGGGAGAACGTCAACAGCAGAACGGAACCAATGGCATCCAGCAGGAACCCGGTGGTGCAATGGGTCGGGATACTGCACAGATGGATACCGCACAAATGGATACTACCGAGTGGGACACCGCTATGGCTGATACGGCACAGATGAATGGTATTGGGCAGGACACGGCACAAATGGATAACCGTCAGGATACCATACAAAAATATAATCGCCGTGATACAATGCAAAATGACACAGTAAACCGAAACTTCTGAATTACATCATATGAATATTCGGTTGGTTTCCGAAATTTCCGGACAGCCAACCGAATATTTTTTTGTAATATTGTATATTTTTTTTATCGTACTTATTAACCTTAAAAAGGAGTTGTGGCATGGGCATAAAGAAACTGCTCCCCATTTTTTTGACAATGGTTCTGTCCTTTGCAGCTTGTGAACAGGAAAGACCGGCCGAAGAAGCTGGTGAAGAAATGAAAGAGACAACCGAAGAGGCCAAAGAGAAAACCGGTGAAGCAGCCGAAGAGGCTCAGGAAGAAGGTGAAGAAGCTCAGGAGGAAATCGAAGAAGAAGTTGAATAATAATCCGCTCACGCCCCTTATCGATCGGATGGTCGGAGAAGTATATGGTTCTCCGATCATCCGGCACTGCTTTCTTTTAAAGAATTTTGCCCCCAAAAGTTAGGGTGATTCACTCACCGTATCTGCCTTGAGAGCATTTCGTTCCCCTATGGGTTTATCCGGTCCGACCGTTGTGTCTTCCTGTGTCTGTGCCTCCATTTCAGAATTAATCTCGGCGCCTAAAAGAAAGGTAAAGCTGGTAAGCATAAACCACAAAAGAAGAATAACTACTGCGGCAAGCGAGCCATACGTTTTATTATAGCTTCCCCAATTGGAAACATAAAATGAAAAAGCCCATGACGCCACAAGCCACAAAACTGTTGCAATACCCGAGCCCCAGGTGATCCATTGCCACCGTGGTTTGTTCCGGTCGGGAGCATACCGGTAGAGCAATGAAAGCCCGCCCAGCACCACAACGGTTAAAAGAAGCCATCGAAATATCCGGGCGGCAATGTGTCCCCACAGGGGAAGGCCCAGGATCCCAAGAATCGCAGGCAGAGCTACGACAAGAGCAAGGCTGACAACGGCAAGCAGAATTCCGCCGAGTGAGAAGAGCAGGGTCAGTGCGTTCTGCTTGATAAATCCCCGGTCATCATGTTCATTATAGACGATATTAATTCCGGTAAACAGTGCTTTTGTTCCCTTATTCGCTCCCCATAATGCAAGGAGAAGGCTTATTGCCAGTCCCCACCCAAGGCCCTGCTGCGAACCGGCCGCGATCTGTTGAAGCATCTGCGAGATTAACTGACGACTCTGGGCCGGAAAAAAACCGGCAACCTGCTGAAGCTGTTGCTGTACAATCTGGGGATCCACCACAAGACCATATATGGATACGAGAGCGGCGATCGCCGGAAATATTGCAAGAAAAGCAAAAAATGCCACCCCTGCCGCGACAATGCTTAAATTGTCTTCCCCAATCTGATTTTTTACCCGCATGATAATATCCCGCCAGCCTTTATCTGGAATCTGTTCCGGACGTCGTGCTCGCCGCCCGTGACCGTCTTCACGGTATGGCGGCGTTCGCCCTTTCCTTCGCTGCCTGGTCGCTTCTCTGGTTTGCTCCATAATCAACCTCCTTTGTATCAAAAGTAATTAAAGCCCGAATATCCGCTGTCCCATTGATCAACGGGATTATAGAAGTTTGAGTCTGGAAACCGGGATAGCTTAAAATCGATAATAGACTACTCAAGAGGGATCGTCAACTGTAAAGCAAACCACATGCCGGTTTCTGCTCATTCTATCTATAGGATATCTTATTTCAAGGAATAAAATATGCTCCGATTCTTCCTCTCTGAAGCATGAAAAAAGAAGCATAGGAATCATATCGTTAAAATTTCAGTTTTTGCGAAAACAGTTCCTGTAATCTAACCGAATATGCACTATGAGAGCGAAAATTTATTATCAAAGCATAGAATACATTTTTCGAATATGATAATCGATTCAGGCGTATACCCTTGAGCCTCCTTCAGGAATATATAAATTCTCAAGTATGGATAAAATGTCTTTTCAGCCTTTCTTGGCCCCAAAATTGCTAATACCAGTAGTCAACAGTTCAATAGAATGGTAGTTCTCAAAAAAGGAGGATGGTTATGATGTCAAATCCGAAAAACCAGTCTTCCCGCACTGTCGAATCGGAGGCCGAAGCAGTCTCCGGCACAGCCAAAAAGGTTGGAGACCAGATCAAGCGGGAAGGATCACAGTTTATTAATCAGGAAAAATCGGCAGCTGCAAGTGAAGTGCAGAAAATCGGCATGGCTCTTCACAGTGCGGCACAGAAGCTTCGTGAAAACAACAGTTCGCTTGCCGATTGGTTTGAAACTACTGCCAATACTATCGACCAGGCATCGAACAACCTTGCCGGCCGGGATATCGGAGACCTGATCAACACATCACAGGAATACAGCCGGAAACATCCCGGACTGGTAATCGGTGGGATGTTTCTTTCGGGTATCGCCGCATCACGCTTTTTCAGAGCATCAACTTCTCCCGATGGTCATGAAGCTGCCCAGCCGGTTCAGAAGGAGATGGTCGCTACACAACCGCCGCTCGAGCAGCATTCAGAGGAAGGAGCAGCATTATGAACATATACGATGAACCGCAAACCGTTGCAACAGAAGAATCGTTTTCGGAACTGCTGAAAGATTTACGTGACGAGAGCATTGTCCTGGTTCGTCAGCAGATCGAACTCGCCAAAGCGGAAACCGGCGAAAAAGTTTCCCGCCTTCTTCGCAACGGCGCATACCTTATGGCGGGTTCTCTGATAGCGTACGCCGGCTTTTTATTTCTGCTTAACGGGCTCAATTATCTGGGCGCCTGGGGATTGCAGAATGCCGGACTTACTCAATCAATCGCTATTATGGTGATGTCCCTGATTGTCGGTGCTGTCGTTGGTATTATCGGATACGCATTCATACAAAAAGCTATAAAAACAATCAAACACACCAGCGCAGTACCCGAAAAAACAATCAAATCGATGAAGGAGGATAGAGAATGGCTGAACAAGAAACGAAAACATTAGAGCAGACACCGCCGGCTCATCATAAGTATGAGTGGAGTGCGCGCCAGGACGGCAGACATAAAAATTCTCAGGAGATCGAGCAAGATGTCGACCATACACGTCATGACATGGATACGACGCTCGATGCACTCGGCAATCGTCTCAGCCCGGGACATCTTATAGAATATGTTTATGATTATTTCCAGATTCCCCATGATCGTGAACATGCCCGCAAGTCTGCAATTGAATTAAGCAACCGCATTTTTCAAACCATCCAGGAAAACCCCTTTCCCTCAATGCTTGTAGGCGCGGGTATCGGCTGGATTGCCTGGAATATGCAGCCCCATGACGGCCGCACCGGCACGGAAGCACTGCATAAGGGCAGGCATGGCATCGGCAAGGCCTTTGACACGGCCAAATCGACGATATCCTCGGCACGTGAATCGGTTGAAGAAACAATCGAATCGGCCCGTCACGGCATAGGATCGGCACAAGCCAAAACAGGTGAGCAGGCGGATAAATTCAGAGAACGTTCAGAGAAATTCGGCACCATGGCGGGCAAGCGGAGAGAACAGACCGCAGAGGGCTATCAAAGGGCCAGAGATATCCTGCAAGAGTATCCCCTTGCTGCAGGTGTCGCGACAATGGCTGCGGGTATTATCGCAGGCCTGGCATTCAGACCTACTCATACCGAAAAACGTCTCATGGGCGAACAAGCCGAAAAAGCTAAAGAAAAGGTAACATCCCAGGCCAAAGAAACTGCACAAAAGGCCGAAGAAGCGACTGAAAAAGAAATGCAGAAAACCGAAAAGAGCAGTGAGAATCCACCCAAACAGGCATAGCAACTAAATCATCCATAAAAATTACAGAACGGGCGGTGCGGCATCATAAACCGGATCGCCCGGGAGCTGACACAAAAATATGAAAATCGCGATCCGGCAGAAAAATACGGTGAATTCCCCGAACCCACAATCTTCGAATCGAATAAGGAATATGTGCGTGAGATCATCAAAAATCAGGTTGACCTGACCGCAAATCGCACCGACTATGTTCAGGCAAAAGAACTTCCCGAAAATTCGGATTATGCAATGTATCAGAAAAAGGTCAACGAAGACGGGTTTGTTCCGAGTCAGGCGGTGATCAGGCAGCATATCGATCAGTTCGGACGGGATTACCGGCAGGAAATCCAAGGGCCTCATCCGGTGGAACGGTTCCGCAGTTATGAAAGCGTCGTAGTTTAAATGTGTTTGTAAACAACACTAACCATAAGGAGTATCTCATGGAGAAAAATCAAATTATCGATACCCTCAAGTCTTTAATGCAGCTTGATGTCGATGCATCTCATGCTTACGACCAGGCGATCAAACGTGTCGACGAATCGGATGCCGATATTAAATCGCAGCTGGAAGTGTATCAGGGCGACCACGACCGCCATGTGGAGCGTCTTGCCGATTTGATCCGTCAACAGGGCGAAGAACCTCCCAAGGTGTCGCCGGACCTCAGTGGATTTTTAATCGAGGGATTTACGGCACTGCGAAGCATGATGGGTACCGATGGTGCACTGAAAGCCATGGAGGGCAATGAAAAACTGACAAATAAAAAATATTCCAATGCTCATGGACTGGATCTGCCTCAGGAGATTAAGACGGTTATCGATGAAAATTACGATGATGAAAAGCGGCATTTGCAATACATACAGGAAAAACTTTCGGTCTATGCCCGATGATTGGCAACTCCTGCGGGGCAATGTGCATCATTGTCCCGCAGTACTTCACGATGGCGGATTGTGACCGGTAGTTTTTTTCCATCCTAATGCTGCAAAACGTTTGAACATTACCCCTGCAACACCGATAAAAAGACTGGTAAGCGCGGTCCAGAGCACAGCATCACGCCAGCCGGTCTGCGATGACTCGGCATCCTCCGGCGGTTCACTACGACGCCAGATTTTCCAGATCCTTTTTGCCATGGCACTTCCAGCCAGCCCCGCCAATCCGGTCACCGCAGCACCAAGGGATAACCATATCAGCTTCTGTTTTAAATTGTGACTCTTTTTCATTCCAAACATTGTGCAGACCTCCTGTTTCAATCAACACTCAATCTCCCATCAACATCATTAATACACTGCACCACCGCGCCATTTTCTCCGATATCGAGTACACTGACTGATGCCGGGGATATGGTCATCCGTAACATGCAATCGATGGGCACACCAAGAAAATAGATCAGGGCGGTTTTTATCGGGTCGGCATGGCTCACCAGCGCTATCGTTGAATCGGGCTTTTCTGTATTGATTTCCAGAATAGTAGATACCATACGACACTGGACCTGGAGAATCGATTCACCGCCGGGAACCAGTGCGCCGCTTCGGAATGAATTAAAGATCTTCCATTGCGGTTCATCTTTCAATGCCTCAAACTCACACCCTGTCCATCGGCCGAAATCCATTTCGCTGAGTGCGTCATTTTTTTGCAGAAAGATTCGTTTGCTTTCGGCTAATAATTCCGCCGACTCGAATGCCCGTTCCAGAGGACTTGTTATGATTGCATCCATAGGGACCTGTCGTAAACGTTCGGCAAGGGCGTCTGCCTGCTTGCGCCCCTTGCCGTTCAGATGGACGCCATCCATTCTCCCGGCAACAAAATTGCCGATATGATCGGCTTCACAATGACGGATCAGTAAAAATCTGCTCATATATTATACCTTCCTGTATTCCGATGCATGTTTGACAGTTAACACATGTAGCGTTTTACCATGGAAGCGCAGAACTCGGCAAACCGGCCGGTCGTTTTCGGCGGACTTGTATGGTGGGGTGCTATGCCGTGGGCTGAGGGAGTAAAACAGAAAGTGATACAGGTTTCGAAGTTTTCGAGCGCTTTCATCTGCCTGTCGAACCATTTATATGCTCCGGGATAGATGCTATCGGCCCAGCTCAGTCCTGTTCGCACCCTTTGTATATCCATCTTTTTCAATAACTCTACCGCCAGATTCATCCGCTGGTCGTTGAGATGAAACCATTGACATATTCCCATGTCGTCCGCATTATTAACGAAAGTGTAAAAAGCCAGCTTAGGTGTTGCATCTTCTCGAAGCAGGCCCATGTAAAAGTGTCTGATATATTCATTTCCCTGAGCTTCCGGTTGATGCGCCACGGCTTCCCAGGTCCGGGGCAGGTCCAAAAGACTGTACCAGTAGGTACGTGAGGCATTTTCTTTCAGCAGCGGAGCAGACTGCTCCATTCCTATTACCTGAACATCCTCTGCGCCGAATGAAGAAACCCCGACTTCGGTGACCCATACCGGTTTCTTGGCGATTTCTCCTATCCGGGTAATTTTTTGGGGCCATTCATTGACCGTCCAGTGGTTCCAGTCGTAGGGAAAACCATGTATCCCGACACCATCTACACAGTCAATAACACCTTTGCTCTTCATATTTGCAATAAAATCGGGATCGACGGGGGATATGCCGCCAAGAATAATGTTCAGGGAGGGATTTTCGGTACGGATAGCCTGAATCGCCTCGATTGTCATTTTTGCAAAAATATTCCACTCCGGATCGAGCGTATAATCCCAGTGAGCAAGGTTATTCGGTTCATTCCATATCATGACCGAGTCGACCATATTGTTATTTCCTCCGTTCAGAGATGTTTACTTTGCGGTGTTGACCGGAAACGCTTTTCCTCCCGATATATCTCCGGGCGATTTCATCGGCAAACCATGAAAATTCTTCGGGCACAATCGGCGGACTCGTATGATGAGGCTTTCGTCCTCGGGAAGGCGGTGTGAAACACAAAGTCAGCGAAACATCAAAAGGCTCAAGCGCTTTCATCTGACGATCGAACCATTGGACAGCATCTGGGCGGTGCCAATCGGCCCAGCTTATGCCGGTTCTGATTTTTTTTACTTCAAGGCGCTTGAAAAGTTCCACGGCCGTATCCAACCGGGGATCCTCATAGGAAAACCATTGACATATTCCAAAACCGGGGTCGAAATGGTGAAAAGCCGGTTTCAGAGTACCGTCGGCCCTGACCAGTCCCTGGTAAAAATGACGGTAATAGGAGCTTCCCTGTTTCTCCTGATGTCGCGTTGTGGCAGTCCATTGCGGCGGAAGGTCCAGAAGCGAGTACCAGAATACCCGATCGACCCGGCCCTTTAACAGTTCAATCGTGCGTTTCAATCCGTACACCTGGATCTCATCCGAACCAAAGCTGGAGACGCCGGCCTCGGTTACCCAGACCGGTAATGATGTTACGGATTCAATTTCCACTATTTTTTGCGGCCAATCGTTTAATCGCCAATGGTTCCAATCCAGGGGAAATCCATGGACACCTACCGCATCGACAACATCAAGAACCCCCCGATCATTCATCAATTCCATGAAATTAGGATCAACAGGTGAAATCCCCCCCAGAACCAGAGGGATATGAGGACAAATCCGGCACAGCCTACGAGCCGCACTTTTTACCATTTCTGAAAATATCTCCCACCCGGAGTCCTCATGGAAATCCCAGTGAGAGAGATTATTCGGTTCGTTCCATATTTTTATCGCTTCAATCATACGTGAATCTCCGGTAATATTAGTGCAAAAACTGCCGCAATTGTCATGCCAAAAATGATGCGTTTTGAGAATTACCACCTCATATTTTGTTCGTAAATTGTGGCATTCTACTGGCACGAAACTTGCGGAAACGTTTACTCAATTACCTGGTGATCCCATACTATGATCGCTTGACAATCAAAAGGGAGTACATCGATGACAAAAGGGGAGCAGCACATTAAGCGCACGGTACAAGAGCGGATTGAAAAATTCAAACCGTGGTTTCACAATATTCATCTTCCCAATGGAATGCAGACAGCACCCGATCATTTTTTGGGAGATTTTCCCAAAACCATGTGGTCCCGGTTAGAATCGATTATCCCCGAAGATCTCACCGAAAAAACAGTGCTGGATATCGGCTGCAATGCCGGGTTTTATTCACTGATACTTGCCCGACGGGGCGCTCAGGTTATCGGAATCGATTCAAATGATCATTACCTTGAGCAGGCTCGGTGGGTTGCCGGCCTTTTTGATATGTCTGACCGGATACTCTACCGGAAAATGCAGGTTTACGATCTTAGAAATCTTAACGTTCAATTCGATATCGTACTTTTTATGGGGGTGTTATATCACCTGCGATATCCGCTGCTTGGGCTCGACATTGTTTCCCGAATCGTTAAGTCACTGATGATTTTTCAATCCCTTTCCATGCCGGGAAACTCAAAAGACGTCATTATTACTGATGCCGATATTACCCATCGCGATCACATGCTCGAAGCCAGCTGGCCCAAGATGGCCTTTATCGAGCATCGGTTCGCAGGTGATCCTACCAACTGGTGGGCACCAAATGCTTCATGTATGGAAGCCATGTTGCGTTCCAGCGGCATGCGCATAACCGGTAATCCGTCACCGGAAATTTATGTGTGTGAGCCCGATACCGAACATCCCTCCTGCATCACAACATGGGACAAAGAAGAATTCGAAGCAGCAACAGCACATACAATAGATCGATAATATCCGCCATACACAGGAGATAAAAAGCAGTGGAAATATGCGATTCGGATCCGGCAACCATTAATCCGGCTTTTAAAAATTCGCACCGCATTCTGGTCTGCCTTCGCTACGGAATCGGCGATGTGGTCATGGAGACTCCTGTTCTGGAAACGCTTCGGAAAGCTTCACCACAGGCGACAATCGTGGCCATGGGCGTTTACCCTGCTCTCGACCTGCTCCGTAATGATCCCCGGGTAGACATTCTTTTTGATGTAAAACAGTGGGGTCTTTCCCACTGGTATGATTGGGGAAATGAACGAATTGAACAGGAAATCCACACCTGGCTCGATGAAAACAGGTTCGATCTGATACTCGACATATCCCATGCCATCATAGCGGTGCGGAATGCAATCTGGAGATATGCCCGGGCAACTCTTCTGGATACCAATATTGAAGCCCAGGATGAATCTCTTTCCAAGGGCGAACAGGGTCAGGGTGCTCTACGAAGAGGAATTGAATATGGCTGGGGATTGCCTGTCCCCTCGCATTTGCGCCCTTTTATTTATCCCGGTGAAGGAGCACTTCATTTTGCCGGGCAGTTTATCATGGATAATGCGCTTACCGACAAACGGCTTGCCGGAGCTTCAATTGAAGCGTCGTCGCCACTGAAACAGTGGCCGTTGGAAAGGGTTACTCAGGTATTGAATAAGACCATTAAGAATTCTGATGTCCATATTCTGCTTTTTGCCGCACCCTCCGATTCTCAAGTTTACCAATTAATTCGTAATATCGGGAAAAATCGCCGGCATATAAGTCTTGTCAAAACAGAAAACCTCCGAAATATTGCGGCTCTGCTCCGGCAATGCAATGCCTTTCTCTGTAATGATACGGGGCTGATGCATATGGCTGATGCTGTGGGAACGCCGGTCACCGCACTCTTTGGGCCCACGCATCCAGCTCTTTATCTCCCGGCTCATGCCCAAGCCGGTGCATTCGGCGGCTGGACGATTCCATGTCCCTACCGAAAAACGACCTCATTCGGACCGCCACTGTGTATCTGCCTGGGATCCTGTATGATCGATTCCGGAAGTTGTATCGATCGAGAGAGTACCGTCGATATCGTAGCCCGGGAGTTTAAAAAAATAATCGATACAAGTAATGAGAAGAAAGGTCATTATGATTTCAAAAAGTCAACGCTCTCCCAACCGAATACTGGATCTGAACGAATTGGAAAGTCCGTCTTTTAAACAACGCCTCGATGAATTTGAAGAAATCCTGCGGCGCAATCCATCCTTATACCTCCATCCGGGCAAACGATGGGAATATCCCTGGGCATTGGAACGAGCAGGATTGGAACCGGATATGAAGGTGTTGGATGTCGGGTGCGGAATGTCGGTTTTTCCTTTGTATCTCCACTCGATCGGCTGCCGGGTCGCCGCGCTTGATTGGTCTTTCGGTAAAGATATGAGTCAATATATACAAAGAACCCTGCACTATTTTCGCGGCGATATGGGCAGGCTTCCTTTCCACAAGGGTTCTTTTGATACGGTTTTCTGCCTTTCGGTAATTGAACACCTCTCACCGTCTTCGATAGGCCGGGCAATGAATGAATTGAACAGGGTACTCAGGCCGGAAGGCAGACTGCTGCTTACGACCGACTATTACAAAGACGCCGACGAACAGCTCTATTACGGAGGCGCCGGTGGACCTTTTCCGGTAGACTGGTATTTTTTTGATGAATCCAGCTTCCGTCGCCATATCCTCGGAGCAGAGGGATGGGAGATTGAGGGTGATCTGGATTTAAGTGTCAACTGGCCCGATACCGCCGAAAAAATGAAAGCCTATCATGGTTATCCCTACACATCGGTGGGTATTTGTTTAAGGAAAATTCCACCGGGATAAAACAATGATATCGCCACGATAAGCGGAATACATTATTGAATTTATAAATTTTTCACATACATTATAAGCTGCTGTGCCCGTTTTTCACTGGTGTGTTCATCGAGAATCCGCTGTCTGGCCCGGCTGCCGATTATCTGCCGCTGAGTATCATCGATATGGCTTATATACTCGGTGGTATCCTGCGGCCGGCGTGCCGAAAGAATTTCTTCTCCGAGAGTAAAAAATGTCTCAAGTCCATCCCAGTAATCGGAAATGACCGGCACACCACAGGCCGCAGCTTCAAAAAGCCGCACACTGGGCGAATAACCTGCCGCTATCATATCTCTCCGGGTTATGTTCAGCGTGAACCGTTGACTGTTGTAAAAAAAACAGTGACGCTCGGGTTGGAGGTGTTCCACTTTCTCAAGATTTGGAGGCCACTTAATATAATCGGGATACTGCGAACCGGCTACAATAAAATGTTTATTATCAAGGGACCGTGCCGGTTCGATCAGAAACCGATTGAGAAACTCCTGCCGATCAGGACTGTAGGTTCCCATGTACCCGCAATCGTAAACACCTTTGTCACAAGTCGGGTAATACGACTTTGGATCCACCGAGCAGTACAGGGGCAATGCTTTCGGCGAACCATAGGTCTTTTCCAATCTCTTCAGCATCGGCCCACCGGTAAAGGAGAAATATATATGATACCGGTGAATAAGTCCGGGTGTGATATACTCATAGTTTCCTGAATCAAGCTTGGCGAGTGTTACCGGTGTATCGATATCGTAAAAGCCGACAATTCCTCGTGCATGCTCGAGCGCCCACGCACCAACGTCAACCCCTTCCGGTACATAGGACCCTACTATTACCAGGTCTGCATCATGAACCGATATCCGGAATTTACTATTGAGATCTTCGATTGAATCATACAATTGCATATCACAGAAATCGGGATGAGGGAGATCACGATTCGCTGCATACCATGGCTTATCCCGTTCCAGGAAAAGGATCTTATGCCCCTGTTGAGTAAGAGCTTTTATCAGCGATCGGTAGGTTGTTGCATGTCCGTTTCCCCAGGAAGAACTCAGGGACAAACCGAGGATCACAAATGACAGGGAATTTTTATCTGTTCTCATCAGCCCTCCCCTGCCGGAATCAGTCTGAGCAAACGTTGCAGTTGCCGGTCGACCAGTTCTGCGCGATGGTCATAGGTATGAGCACTGGTCACTTTACTGAAGGCCGCAACACCGATTTTTCGGGCCCGTTCTGCTGTCAGAACTGCAAGAATTTCGGCAACCTCGATTCCGGAATTTGCGGTAAGACACTCTTTGCCGGGAACCAGAAACTGTTCGATTCCTTTCCAGGTATCGGTAATGATGCAGGCGCCGGCGCCGGCAGCTTCAAAAACCCGGGTTGCCGGTGAAAAGCCAAAGGATGCCATACTCTGACGGCTTACGTTGAGTACCGCCAGGGGCGAAGAATTAAATGCATTATGGTCGGAGGTATAAACATGGCCCATGATTCTCAGGTTCCGAAGGTTCGGGACATTCTGCCCCCATCCGTTTCCTCCAAGAAGAAACCTTCTGGCGTTTAAAAGACGTGCCGGTTTGAAAAAGAATTCATCGATACGGGATTCCCGGTCGG
Organism: Chitinivibrionales bacterium; assembly: GCA_014728215.1. NCBI lineage: Bacteria > Pseudomonadati > Fibrobacterota > Chitinivibrionia > Chitinivibrionales > Chitinivibrionales bacterium. Next base: position 74,736 of record WJLZ01000117.1, on the reverse strand, counting down.
GCATTCTGTTGGCAAGCAATGATAAATCGGCACGAAAATTTTCCCGGGAATCTGTTGGAAAGTGTGTGTCGGGATTGAGGGCATTGTAAATCGGTACACAACGAGCGGCGCCGAAGGATTTGTATCCCGAAACTACCGGATCGCCTCCGCCATAGGTAAATATCAGATCATACTGAGGTACCAGCCCTCTGAAAGGATCATCCGGTGCATTACTCATTCTGTCGAGCGTAGCCGGTGCATCAACATCCCAGAATATAACACGACTTCCCGATGAACGAAATTCGAGAACCGACCGTTCCAGTAAGTGGTCGAAGACACCAACGCCACTTGCTTTGATTATAATGTCGTATCCTGTTGCCCGATCCAATGTGTCAAAAACATCCCGCTCGCTTTCCGCACTATACACAACCACCTCAGCATATTCGGGATCGGCAATATCACGATGTTGCTGTCGCTCAAATGCATCGGGCTCAAAAAAGGTGATTCTGTACCCTCTTTTGTTAAGGGCTTCAAGAATACCCCGGTAGTATGTTGCGGCACCATTCCAGTAGGCCGAAACAAGGCTCGATCCAAAAAATGCTATCGACTGCTTTTTCTCCTTTTGTATCATACGTTGCGTCTCCTTTTTTTATCCCGCTAATCCGCATCCACATGGGCTTTTACAGCAGGTTGAATTCCTATTTCTTCTGCAATTTCCAGTAGCTGATCGACTCGAATTGAACAGGTATGCCGTTCAATAATTGTTTGTCGGCCGTGTTGTGATAAATGTTGCGCCAGATCTTTGTCATTGAGTACCGCTCTGATCGCCTGTTGCATTTCTCTGCCGTTGCGTACCGGCAGATAATCATCACCGGCAGTAAAAAGATTTTCACTGTCGTGCCAGAGCGCGCAGATCAACGGTATACCACACGCAAGCGCTTCAAAAGGCCTGATTGTCGGAATGCCATGCAGATATCGTGAATAATACCGGCGTGGAATATGAACCGTCATGGAAAATTCACTGAAAACCTCGGGAACTCTGAAATTGGAAAGCCATCCATTATAGAGCAGGTCGCACGATGCCAAAAGCGACAAAGCTTCCGGCGGATAACGTACTCCGTAAACATGTGCTGAAAGACCAAGTATCCGCGAAGGCTCAAGCAGAAACTCTTTCAATTCCTCAGTCCGTTCATCATCCCCCCAATTGCCGATCCACACCAGATCTTTCTTTTTACCCGCATAAGGGCGGGGAAAAAAGACATTAATATCGGCAGCTTCATGCCAGACCCAGCACCGCCGGCTCCAATCATTTCTTTCGTACTGATGCTTGATGCTTTCCCCAAAGGCAAGCACTCCATCAAATTCTGAAATCGCATAGGCGTCGATCATTTCAGGACTGCTGAACGAACGATGGTGCGTATCGTGAAACAGCACTCTGATATCGTTATGAATTCGCCGATACAGGCCGATACGCCGGACAAGCTCCGGATCATTCCATTCATGAACTATAACCAGATCTGTATGATCGAGAACTTCATCGAGGTTGAGGTTTTCCAGTTGATAGGGAGTACTTTTAACCGATGGATAGATCCGATGGTATTCCCGCAAAGGCCGGCGGCCGTAGAACCGGACCAGATTCTCAAAACTCCATCCGTTTTCGGGTTCATAAACTTCAACCCGGTGCCCACGACGTGCCAGTTCCGAAACAATTCCCCGCTGGAAATGGGCATTTCCATTGTTCCAGTCGGATTGTAAAGAATGACAAAACAATACTATTTTCACGCTATCAATCTCCCCATTTTTATTTCACTGCCGCGCCCGTAATCTCTGAAAGTTTCGAACTTATCGCTGTTTGCTATCATAGTGGAGTAGAGCTGCATGTAATCGGACGCCATCTTTGATGAAGAAAATCCTGCCGCATGCACCTGCGCTCTTCTCGCCATTTCTTTTCGAAGCCCGGGCTTCTCCGCTACCATATTCAATATCTCACAATATTTTTCCGGGTCGTTCGGTGATGCATAGAGCGCATTATTGTTCCATATTTCCCTGCTGCTTGGAATATCGGGCAGTACCAGAGCGCACCCACACGTTGCAGCCTCCAGCGCGCTTAACCCGAAGGGTTCGTAGAATGCTGCCGATACATATACCGATGCCCGGTTCAGAAGATCAAGAACACTTCCGTGAGATATCCCTCCCATATACATCGATTTTCCCAGTGTCACACTTACACCGTTTGGAGCGATTGAATCGCCGGCGATATAAAGTGGCCATTTCAGTTTTGAAGATATGCAATCCAGAAATGCCATATTTTTGGCTTCATCCCAGACCCTTCCGGCCGAAACAAATATTTCTTCTTTCTGTGTCGACTCGATTTTCCCGGGAAGCGAATAGCCGTTATACAAAACCGAATAGCGGTTATGGGAAAGGGGGCCATAATATCTTTGCACTTCTTGGAGCATGGCCCGGCTTGGTGCAACAAGGTAACCGGCTGCATTCAGCCCCCGTTTTACATTGCGATAATATCGCCGCCATATCTTTGGAGGCCTATCCCCCTTCACCGCAGAAAACCAGGAATAAACACAGCTGTGCGCAACAACAATCACCGGTGCGCTGAAAGGCAAAAAGCCGTGAGCATACCCGTTAAGGTGTACAATATCGGGAGAATGCATCGACTCAAGCTCCAGAAGCCACATGCCGGCGCGCCGGACATCCTCCCACGGCTCCTGCATCCATTCCAGTTTGAAACTTTTCTCCTCCACATGTAAATTAGTCACTTTCCGGGCAACTGCCCGTTGCTGAGGACTCAGTCTTCTCCCCATCGTCGCTACAATAACCTCAACACCATAATCCCGGAGACCCCGGCTAAGCTCGAGTACATAGGTCCACACGCCGCCCATAGCATCGGCACTCATGAGTACTTTCTTTACCCAGGGGTTGAATGATCCTTCATTAAATTTTTCTTTAAGCATATGCCTCTACCGAACTTCGGTCTACAAATTTTGAAAAGTAACTCCGTTCACCCTCCGTTGTTGTCTCCTGATAAAGAAATGCCAGATTTTTCTCTTCAAATTTTTTAAAGAAGTCTTCCCAGCCGATTTCTTCAAGGGCTTCATCCTCACCCTGGGGAAGTTTGATCCGCAGTAACCCGGCCTCTTCTCCACCATGTTCGGTTCCCTTTACTGTGGCCGGTACGCCATTGCGTTCCTCAGCCCATCTTTTTATTTCATCGTGATTTACTGTTGCCTTTGATTCTACCGACATACCGTTCCTCCTTTCGAAAACAACACCTTTTTAACTTTCGTAAATACGATCGATAATCGTTGCCACCGTCACCGCCTGTTCAATGGCGGCATCGTACCCGGGCGAATGGCCGAGATTTCTGGCCCAGCCGACTGCTGCGCGGCCACCCCAGTCATCCGGCGGTCCATGCAGCTTTTCACAGGAAGTTCCCGAGAATCGCTCGGCAATAAAATCATAGAACGAACCATTTACATTCCGGATAGACAGCCCTCCCTGTGTACCGTATAACAGCAGTTCGATAACGGCATCCCGCCCTGCAGACAGATTCCAGGAACAACCCACCGAAACATCCATCCCGATAATTGCTACTGTCTGTCCTGAATGAATATCACTTCTGTCAAAAACATTCATTGCGCATCCAAGCGGTTCACCGGGGAAAGGCTTTCCTTTCAGCCATTCGGGCAACTGTATGACCATCGATGCATCAACGACATCGTACTCGGCAAAAGAATTGCCGGCAAGGAAGGTAACCGGTTTTCCTTCCCTCTCATGAGCGACATTTTCTCCGGCTTAATCGATATATCCCCAAGCTTCATGGCCCGGTGCTCCGGGAGCAAAGGGGTAGTTGAGCCAGGGAAGGCCTTGCCAGACCGGAAGGTTTGATCCGCATAAACCACAGCCCTCTATTTTTATTCGAACTTGGTCCTCTTTCACTTCAGGAACCGGTACCGCTTTCACTTTTACACGCTGTGGTGCTTCAAAAATAGCGGCAGCCATTGTTTTCCGTCCCCCGATTATCCCGAATGCAGCGGGCTCAACCTTGACATTATTCTTCTTTGAAGCTACGCCTTGTTTCATGCTACGACTCCTTCCTGTGCCGACAATTGACTGTAAGCGTTTTGTGCATTGATGTTATTTTCGACCAGCCACCGATACAGCAGCTCTATCCCTTTGTTAAACCCGGTCCGGGGATTCCAGCCGGTGATTTCTCTGAATGCCGATGTGTCGGCAACGAAATATCGTTGATCGCCTCGCCGCCATTCGGAATACTCTATCGGCGGCATATTTCCGTTCAAAGAAGAAATGATATCGAGCAAAGTACGAAGAGTAATTGCATTCTCCTGCCCACCACCTATTGTAAATGCCTGCCCGGCAAGGGATGCAGCATTGTCCTGTGCTATCGTTAATGCTTCAACAAGATCGTTAATATAAAGAATATCACGAACCTGCATGCCATCGCCATACAGGGTTATGGGTTTTCCCAGAAGTACGCTAAGAATAAAATGTGCCACCCACCCCTGGTCTTCAGTACCCATCTGATGAGGTCCGTAGATACAACTCATTCGGAATACCACACTTGAAATACCGTAGCTTTTCGCGTAGTCTAAAACATACTGGTCTGCGCCGCCTTTGGAACATCCGTAGGGGCTATGAAACGACAATCCCTGATTCGAACCGATTCCTGTGCATTTCATCTGTTCGTCAACAGGCTCATAGCGGCTGTCATTTTGGGTTATTGTGAGAGAAGCAAGATCTCCATACACCTTATTTGTCGAGGTAAAAACGATTGAAGGCGGATTTTCTTGTGATCGCACGGCTTCAAGAACATTGAGCGTGCCCCTGAGATTGATCTCGAAATCGGTAAGAGGATCGGTAAGACTTGACGTAACCGCCACCTGTGCGGCAAAATGATAAACCTGTGACACCCGTTCCATCGCAACCTTTATCGCTTCACTATCCCGGATATCATCAAAACATAATGAGACTTTTTTACCATGTCGCTCTCTCAACCATTCAAAATTCCTTTTCACCCCCTTCCGGGAGAAATTATCATAAATGACAACATCCTTTCCCCTCGTAAGAAGAGAATGAGCCAGATTAGTTCCGATAAAGCCCGCGCCTCCGGTTATAAGGACGGCATGCTCACGGTCTCCGAAATTGCGAATGTGGGGAAAACCGACACTGGTCCGACTGGATGCAGCATCTCCATCTATTAATTGCAAAGCTTTTGTACCGGTGGCATTTTCGGTCATACAGTCAGCCCCCTTTGTGCAAGTTGTTCTGCAGCCATTTCCGCATTATCTTCGGCAATTTGTGTTTGAAGCCATCCTGAAAGTTCAACCATTCCCTTATCAAGTGTTACCGCAGGAGCATACCCGAGTTTCTGCTGTGCTTTTTCGATATCGGCATAACAATGTCGAATGTCTCCAACCCGGTATTTTCCTGTGATAACCGGCTCGATATATTCTTTATCGAGTACGGCAGCCAGGCTTTCGGCGATCCCCTGTACCGAACAGGCCCGTCCGCTCCCTATATTGAAAACCTCATTTTGAATTGAATCATTTTCGAGCGCCAGTGTGCATGCAGAAGCGATATCCCGGACATTTACAAAATCACGCATCTGATTCCCGTCCTCGAATATGAGTGGCGGTTTTCCATTAAGCAGTCGTGAAGCAAAAATTGCCAGTACACCTGTATAAGGATTCGACAATGCTTGACGGGGTCCGTATACATTAAAAAAGCGCATCGCCACAACAGGGACAGAATAGGCATTGCCGAAAAGTAGACACATCCGTTCCTGATCGTATTTTGACAGGGCATAGATAGAAGAGAGCGTTGGCAGCTTCTTTTCAGACGTAGCAACAGGATAAAGAACGTCTCCGCTTTCATCATAGACATTCCAGTCTGCCCGTTGAAGTTGCTCTTTTGTCCGCTCAAGCCCCTGGACGAAATGGCCCGTGTGAGATTTATACAGTCCTTCTCCATAAATGCTCATACTCGATGCAACCACCAGTTTCCGGACCGGATGCTTCATCAGAGCCTCCAGCAGTACCGATGTTCCCCGGGTGTTTGTATCCATATATTTATGGATCTCATACATACTCTGCCCCACGCCGACTGCGGCGGCAAGATGGACTACCATATCAACACCTCGCAAGGCAGTTTCTACCTTTCTGGAGTCCCGGATATCACCAAGAATAAATTCGACTTCCGGATTCAAATAGGAAGGCGGCTTTTGGGAACCGCCGTGCACCTGCGGCTCAAGATTGTCAAGCACTCGTACTCGATAGCCGCGTTCAAGAAGATAATCGCATAAATGGGAACCGATAAAACCGGCCCCACCGGCAATAAGAACATTACTTTTCATATGCGCCTCACCACTTTGAAGCAAATTTGCCCAGTCACCAGTATGAATTCTTGTACAAGTCTATGGGTGAAGCAATTCCTATGCCATTCGCTTGATTATACCGGAATCTTTCTAATCAACAGGAGAGTCCCTTGGTGCCGAAATTTTTCATACCTGCAGAAGGAAGCATCCGCAGGAGGCTGAGTTACAAATTTGCGAAAGATGTTCGCACCAATGGCAATTTTTTCGCGAAATGTTATTCGTATATGGTTACCGAGATAAGTGGCTGGGCATAAAAATTTTCCTGTCTCAGGGCGCTGATAACGATATCCTTGACATGTCCTCTGATCGCTCTCTCCCGCAAATCCGATAGGGGTCGCATAGAACGCTTCCCCCGATAAGATTTTGTTATAAGAAAGCAAATTTTATTCCCCAGTGAAGCAGGATACAGGGCAGAGGGATCAGGATATCGGATTCGGATTATCTTCATCCACCAACCTTTAGCCCATTCCCATGGCACACCGTTTGCTTAACATGGCGTAAATCATGTGGGTACTGTTATGTCACAAATCTTCGATATCATCGGCCCGAACCGTGCACTCAGCATTTTTGGCGTCAAGCTGGTTGGCTTTACAGATGCAAACGGACGGAAATTGCTTTTGACTCTTGGAGTGCTTGTCGTCCTGTGGCTTGCGGCCAAGGGGAGCAAACGATTTGCCCGCCTTTTTGTTCGTGGAAGGAAAGATGCTGCGGCACTGTTCCGGTCGAATCAGGGAATAAACATAACAACAACCGCTCTTTTTTTGAACTCACACCCAGAGTGTATCTCCGGTTAACCGACAATTGGCTCGAACTTGCAACCCGATTTATTACCCGGGAATACAATATCAGGGACATTAAGGATGCCATTAGCAGAGAGGTAATCGAGGGATTCGACAAGGCAGGGAACACCATTGCTTCATCAACCATCGAAATTGTTAATTTCCCGAAACTCGATGTTGCGGTCGAAGGCAAGTAGGTTCTTATTTCATTTTTGCGAAAAACTTTCGCAAAATTAAAAAAATCACAGAAGATCAAACGTATTCGATACTGGTTGCCGGATGCTGGATACCATTATCCTCATCCATTATCCTCTTCTCTTAACGTTCCACCTTCGGCTCTCACCTCTTAACCGGATCAATAACCTGCCATCCCCGGCGCGCGGCATAGGCCCGAAGCCGGCGGTCGGGATTGACGGCAACAGCACGTTCAACTGCGTTCATGACATAGCGGTCGGAAAAAATATTTGCATAGAGTGTTGTCTTATTTGCATCGACATTGTGATGGCGCATGAGTTCACGAAGTGCTTCAAGCTTGCCGAATCCATAGGGAATAATACCTTCGAGCCGACCGGTATATTTTCCATCTCTATGTTCGAGTTTTGCCGCCCTGGCCCCGTCAAACTTGAGATGCCGTTGAAAACAGGCGGCTATCAGATCAAGGGTGCCACTCAATAAAAGGAGTACGTCGCCCTTTTCCCGATGCTCTTCAATCACCCGATGCATCACTGGGAATACCAGGTTGTCGGTACGGGGTTCGAAATACTCACGAGCCACCGTCTCAAGCTTGTCGGTATTTTTATTTCGCAGATACCGCTTGTTCTCTCTGGTCATTGCATGAAAATTGCCACGGGCAGTCCACAAAGCGGCCAGCATCTGGATAAGATTGAAGGGTGAAAGACCACCGTGAAAGAGCAAATGGCGAAAAAAGATCACCTCTGCACTTGCATTTCGTATCAATGTACCATCAAGATCAAAAATTGCAGCTTTTTTCAGTTCAACCATATATTCCACCTCATTTATTGATTTATCTTTGATCCGATAACATACAATGCTCCGGGTTGAGCGGTAATGCGCACCGGTGTTCTGCGGTAATACTCACCATCCACATGGACCGGGTGGTGCCCCCTTTTAAATACCGAAAGGCTTTTACACTTAATACAATCGACATCGGTATAGCTCCATAAGGTACCCCGCCACAAACCCCAGAGATATGAGAGAAGATGCATGATCCCCCGGTGACGGAAAATGCAGACATCGAGTTTCCCGTCCTGCACATCGGCTTCGGGAGCCACAATCAGTTCTCCTCCATAATACTTTCCGTTGCCTATGATAATAATGTAAGCGTATCGCGATTCGGAGTTGTCATCCACCGTAAATTTGATTCGCTGAAAAGGATATTTCAAAAGGTTACTTAAACCGACCGAAACATAGGCGAGTGTTCCGATACTCCGTTTCAGCCGTGATCGGGTTTGCCGGATTACAAAGGCATCGAATCCTACCCCGGCCGTACACCCGAAATACCGATCGTTAATCAGCCCCAGATCGATCCGGTTTTTTTTGCCCGAAGCGATGTTTCTGCATGCCTCATGCACATCCACCGGGATACCCATTTGTATTGCAAAGACATTTGCGGTACCCAGGGGGATCACACCGATAGCGGTTTTCGTATTTGCCAGACCGTTAATTACCGCATTGACTGTACCATCACCGCCTGCTGCAATCACCGTTTCATACCCTTGCTCTGCACACTGCCTGGCTTTCTGAGTGGTATCGGATGGACCTTTTGTCTTCACGACATTAGGATTAATGCCTGCCTTTTTGAGCGCGTCGACAATATATTCGGTAATATCGGTACGGTGATTTCGCTGAGGTATCTGGGCCGATTTCATACCGGTGATCCTTTTCAACATCGGCGGCATCGGCGATTCCTGGCCCGAGTGTGGATTGATAATCAGCATAACCTTTGACTTTTTAACTCTCCACGGCACATCTCGCTCCTTGCAATCATTGCTGAAATTCTGAAATTGAGAAGATTTTTTTTAAAATAGTAATATCCAATTGCTACTCTCCCGCAATATCTATACCAACTTTTATTTGGCTCTCATGGCATGGAATTTGCACACTTTTCTGCAAAATTAGTAAGTAGTTCCTATCAAAGCAGTTTTGGCTGTGAACATTACCATATCAAGAGACGGAGAATTGTAATGACGAAAACAGCAAGTGACTTCCTGGTTGAAAGGATCCATCAATGGGATATCGATCGCGTATTTGGCTTTCCGGGTGACGGCATTAACGCATTATGGGAGCCCTGAATCGTCATCAAGACACACTCGACTTTATCCAGGCCCGTCATGAGGAAGAAGCGGCTTTCATGGCCTGTGCCCATGCCAAATTTTCCGGCCGGGTTGGTGTGTGTATGGCCACTTCAGGACCTGGCGCAATCCATTTGCTCAACGGACTTTACGATGCAAAACTCGACCATCAGCCGGTAGTAGCAATTGTAGGACAACAGGCCCGATCTGCGTTAGGCTCCGACTATCAGCAGGAAGTCGATCTGGTTTCACTGTTCAAAGATGTCGCCAATACATTTGTGCATATGGCAAGCCAACCATCACAGATACGACAGCTTATCGACCGGGCCATACGAATCGCTGTGGGCGAAAAGACGGTTACTTGTCTGATTATTCCCAATGATGTTCAGGAGATGAAAGCTGTTGAATCGCCCGAACGTAAACATGGAACGACCTTTACCGGTGTGGGTGCAACCGTTCCCCGTATTGTGCCGCAGCAGGATGACCTTGTAAAGGCAGCGGACATCCTCAATAAAGGTAAAAAAGTCGCCATGCTTGTGGGCGCAGGTGCGTTGAATGCGACCGATGAGATCATGAATGTGGCCGAAAAGCTCGGTGCCGGGGTTGCCAAAGCACTTCTTGGTAAAGCTGCAATCCCCGATGATCTCCCCTATGTAACCGGTCCGATCGGGCTTTTAGGCTCCAAACCGAGCTGGGACATGATGATGAACTGCGATACCCTTCTGATGATCGGCAGCACCTTTCCCTATGCGGAATTTTTCCCCAAACAAGGGCAGGCACGGGGCATACAAATCGATATTCGACCCCGCGCGCTTAGTCTTCGCTATCCTATGGAACTCAACCTTATCGGCGACAGTGCGCTTACCCTTCAAGCCCTCCTGCCCCTGCTCGAATTTAACACCGAAAGAGCATGGCAGGAAAAAATAGAAAATGATATCAGGGAGTGGTGGGAAGTTCTTGAAGCCAGGGCCATGCATTCAGCCAATCCGATCAATCCCCAACGGCTTTTCCGGGAACTCTCACGCAGGCTTCCCGACAATTCCATTCTCACCTGTGATTCGGGTTCCGCAGCCAACTGGTATGCCCGGGATTTGAAAATACGCCGCGGGATGAAGGGTTCACTTTCCGGAGGACTCGCAACGATGTGTCCTGCTGTCCCCTATGCGATTGCTGCCAAATTCGCTCACCCGGATCGCCCTGCAATTGCCATGGTTGGTGACGGGGCCATGCAGATGCTCGATAATGGAAGTCTTATTACAATCAAAAAGTACTGGAAACGGTGGGACGATCCCCGGCTTATAATCCTCGTGCTGAATAATAAAGATTTGAACCAGGTTACCTGGGAACAAAGGGTTATGGAAGGAAATCCCAAATTCAGTGCATCGCAGGATATCCCCGAATTCTCCTATGCCGGCTATGCGGAAAGCCTGGGATTTTATGGTATCGAAGTAGACAAGCCGGAATTTATCGCTCCTGCCGTGGACAAGGCATTCGGAGCCGACCGTCCCTTTGTTATCGATGCTCACTGTGATCCTGAGGTTCCTATCTGGCCTCCTCATGTTACATTCGAGCAGGCAAAAGGATAGATGTCAGCCATGGTTAAAGGAGATCCCAATGCAAGAGGAGTCATGGTCGAATCGTGGAAAGAAATGCGGGCGACAGTGTGAGCCCATACATAAACCGGTAATCATAAGGAGACAATCAAATGAATTTTTTACGGGAAATCGATACATTACTAAAAAGAATAGTGGCCATTACCAAACACGAAGGAGGGTGTATGTACAGACCATGTGCATGTTCATCATTATTTTTGTCAGCCATTGTAATTTTCGGTCTGGGCGGGTGTGAAGGTAAGAAAGAAAGCCCCCAGGGTATGAACGAAGTCATGCCGGACACAACCGCGGATTCGCTCTGGTCCTATCTGGAAAAAGCCAATGATCCGAAAAATGTTGCACTCCCAAAAGGAGCCAAGCCCTTCGATTCGGGCACTATGCAACCGGGTGAAGAATATAGGCATACATTTACCACTGCCGGACTCTACCGCTATTTCTGCATTCCCCATGAGAAAGCAGGAATGGTCGGTGAAGTTATAGTCAAGGAACAGTAATTGTAATCAATTTCGAATTTCAAACATCAAAATTTGTTTCCATATCATTTCGAATTTCGATTTTCTAAATTACCGATAGGTGCTTTTATGTCAACTAAGGAAGCGATGCTTTACAAAAAACGGGATGACAACGCTGTCGATTGCTATCTGTGTTCTCATCGATGCAGGATTAAACCGGGCAAACTAGGTTTTTGCTGTATACGCGAAAATATTGATGGAGTTCTCTATACTCACACTTTCGGCCGTCTGATTGCTCAGCATGTCGATCCGATAGAAAAGAAGCCGTTTTATCAGGTCCTTCCGGGTAGCACATCATATTCGGTGGCGACCATAGGGTGCAATTTCCGTTGCGATTTCTGTCAGAACTGGCAGATTTCCCAGATCCACGGTTCAGGAGGCACGTTTAAACAGGGCATGAAATGTACTCCTCAGGAAATTGTCGACAGTGCCTTGGAGGCAGGATGTGAAAGCGCAAGGCATCCTATGAAGCATGCTGGAGAATAGTACCATTCCGATTTCGAAATAGGGAGTCAACTCATGCAGATACGTGGCCCGCTTATGAAAGAACACCGGTTGATCGAGCGGATGATTTCTGTAGCTCGTAATGAACTTGCCAGGATACGTTCAATCGAACAGGCCGATCCCCTTTTTATCGACACGATCGTTGATTTTCTGCGCACCTACGCCGACAGAACACATCATGGTAAAGAAGAAGATATTCTGTTTAAGGATCTGGGTTCTCGCTCCCTTACCGAAAAGGACAATGTTATGATGAATGAGTTGATCCGGGAGCATGTATTTGCCCGCCAGACAACCGGAGCCCTGGTCGACGCAAACAATCGTTATCGCACTGGTGATACAACAGCTCTTCCGGTTATGGCGGAAAAAATTCAGATACTCATCGATTTCTATCCTCAACACATTGAGAAAGAAGACAAAATATTCTTTCCGGCAGCACGGACCTATCTTTCAGACAAGGAAGAGCAGGACATGCTTTTCCGATTCCGGGAATTCGACCGCAAAATGATTCACGAAAAGTATGCGGGAATTGTTGATGAACAGGAAAAAAAACCAACGATTAATCCCGCGTTTTAAACACAATTCGGTCAAATACAAGGTAGGTAAGCGATATAGTTATAACCCCGGCCAGAACAGAGCCGGAGTAGACTTCTCCCGTCAGGGCATGAATGCCCTGTACGATAAACCGGGTTACGAAATAATTGACCGTTACAACAAGGGCGAATTGAAGGAATTCGCGACCGGATCTACCGCTTTTAAAGCGCCCGAATATGACAAGTTTGTTGATTATAAAATAGAAAGACATGGCGGTCACATAGGCGCCGGTTACCGAAACCGCAGGCGAATATCCAGCCACCGAATCCAGAATATACAAAAGCCCCATATATATCAGCCCCACGCCACCGGAAACAAGAAGATACAGGGTTACTATTTTTTCTTTCGACTTCATTATTCCACATTGAACGGGGTTTAAAATAATATCGACAGCTTTTGTATTTCCTCATCGTTCATTGTTGAATTCTCGAGCGGAGGACGGACTGCTGAAGGAAAGCCCGAAATAATGCATGCCAGGCATCTCTTTATCGTGGCAATAGAATTCGATCGGCTCACAAAGCCTGAGACCTGCGTTACTTTTTCCTGAAGCTCAGGTAATGCATCCTTATCTTTTTTTAACAACGCTTCTTCAAAACGGGTATACACCGCAGGCGCAACCGGTGCGCTTCCTGAAACAAAACCACAGGCCCCCAGAGAACGGGCCTCCGATGCTTTTCGATCACCGCCGATAAAATACCGCGGCGTATGCGCTATCAACGAGAAATCGCATCCCGAGTCCTTCAATCCATGGTGCGGGATGTTTTTTACAATTTCCGGCGTTATCGGATTTGATGTGTTTTTTGGAAAATTATAAATGTAGAAGGGTAGAGAGCTTTGTTCTTCTATGGCGCAAAAATAATCGACAAGCCCTTGCTCACTCAGCCTCGCAGGATACCAGGGACTCAGCACAACACAGGCATCAGCACCCATATCTTCGGCCATAGAGACTCCATCCCTGTTATTCTGCACTCCGGTAACGCCGGTATGATACAGCACCAGGCCCGGGAAATACATGCGGGTCGTTTCCAGAACAATCCGCCGTTCATCAGGAGTTAGTGAGAAAAACTCACCGGTTGTCCCGTTGACCAGAATTCGGGTCATTCCCTTTTCAGCCAGATATTCACAGAGAAGAATAAGGGATCGAACATCCAGTTCTCCTGTTGATTGTTTAAAGGGAGTCGGGACGGCAACAATAAGGCCGGCAAAATCGACTGTATCGTACTCTGCAGTGAACAGCGCTTTATAGGAATCATACAGACGGTTACTGATTGATTCCAGCAGCAGGCGGTAGTCTTCGCGGCAATAGAGATGAATATCTGCCCAGGCCTTGCTGTGTGCACCATGTTCTTCGAACTCGCGCAGATTCGACTGCAAAAAGGTCGCAATCGCCTTTTCCTTTGTATAGCCCCGTTCTTCGATATCCCTCGTTACCCGGGTATTCAGTTGTGTCTTCCAGTCGGAATCGATAAATATGGACAGGTCGATATGGTCCTTGAAAATCTCGTAGGTGGATATTTCTCCATCGATAATAATTATGTCGCCGGGCATAAACGGCTCTGAGGCATCGCAGTTGCCCGAAACCGCATCGTAAACCGGCTTCTGAATGCTTTCCCCTTTTCGCAACAATCCCAGATGTTCTTTGATCAAAGCGATTCTGTTGGCGTCGGGATGTGCGCCGAACAGATTTTTTCCCTGTCGCTCAGAACGGGAAAATTTGTAATCATCCAGCGTTAAAACCATCCTGTTATCAAGAACCTGTGCCAACTCTTTGCAAAAGGTTGTTTTGCCCGTTCCCCCGGGACCTCCAACTGCTACAAGAAACGGCCGGTCGAGCTTTTTACGCTCCTCTGCAAGAATTCCGGCAATCACTTTTTTCGCAGCAGGAGCACGGCCAACCGAATTTTTTATATGAACGTGTGTGATCAAAGGGTGCCCTTTTTTGTGCCTATGAGAATTAATAAACCATACTCTCTATAAAATACATAGTGAATCATTTCGATTCAGAACGCCATTGCTCACGGATGCTGCGGCGCATAAATATTTTCTTTACAGCTAAGCTGGGGCATTGGGGGTTTCGGTTCTCCGGCAGGCGGTTATGTAGGCAATAATCATTCAATACCCATTTCCACAAGCACCGCATTCATGGCCCGAAGATATTCTTCGATTTCTTCGATCTTTCTGGACTGTTTTTCGGGAGAAGAACCGAGATACGGGTCGCGGAAATAGGCATCCTTCACCTCTTCCTCATAACGACGAAGCGTTCTCAGGGCTTCATCGAGGTCAAATATATCTGCCATAATATCATGGAGAATCGGCTTGCATGACGGCAGTTCGGCAAGATATTCGAATAGATCGTTTTCATATTCCGGCAGTTCCCCGGGCCTCCCGGGGAAAGTCAGATCAAGATCCCAGGGGATAAACTGGAATTGGCCGACAAGCGGGTTATAATACAAATAGAAGTTCTTTGTTATGCCGTCCCAGTTACCAATAACAAGACTTACCGCATAGTATTCGAGAACATTGCGAATATCCAGAATCCTGCCGATTTCTTCAAGCCGGTCTTCGGTAATCCCTTTATCTAAAGTCAGAATAAGCCGTTCCAGATCGATATACGTCATATCGTCATCGGGAACATTCTTTTGCCAGCCGTTTTGTGCAAGCATGTCATGACGGAATGTAAATCGGGCGCCGTAATTTGTTTTGTATAAACTTGCTATGGATAATCCGCGTTTATGCAAAAAATATTCATCGATCGGCTCACGTTCCAGAAACAGCCCCACATAGCGCCCATTGACATACAGTTCCATAGGCCGGTCATCGGGTACATGGAGTGATGTTTTGCGAAAGAAATAACTTGCAAGGCGATATTTACAGAAACTTCGATCGGAAAACTGGGAGGAAATTACCATTGCCTTATCTCCCCACTCACGGTAAACGCTGTCGAAACAGACCAGCTTGAATGATTTTTTCGGATACTGACGGGACACCCCACCATGCATACGGACTTTTCCATAAAAAAAACCGCTGTCGGTTTCAACCGAAACCGCCTCCCATTCATCAAGATGGCTCGATTTCAAAAGAGCGCTCCACCGGAATTCATCAATGAAAAGCTCAACAACCGTCAGTGAGCCGTTTCTGTCGGGGCGAGGAGGATACTCATCACATGAAACGCACAGGATGCACACAACTGGAACGCTGTATGCTGTTGCCCGCATAAAGATTTGGGTTATCATAACAGCCATCCTTCAGGGTTATCTTAAAATGACATCTGAATTTGTGTTGAAAGGATATAGCTTTCCCGGTTAATGAAATCATGGCCGGCTGAATGAATTATTAAAACGAGCTGTACAATGGACCATTCGGCCGAACGCTCACGGCGCGTGCCTGCAGAAGATTCATTCATCATTGTTGTTTTGAGTTTCCTTATACTTTATCGCAATCCCTACGACTGTTGTATAGGTTATGGTTCTGAATGCCGGATCGCCGTAGCAGTAATAGTAATGATGAGGGTAACTGCGGTACCGGAAATAGGGATCGCCGGGAAAACCGCCAAAGTGCGGGGGGCCGAATCCATAGTAGTATCGGGAATAGCATCGTGAAGGATATGTCTCCTGTTCGTGTACCATTGTTTCGTAGACGTAAACAGCATCGGCGCCGAATTCGGCCCCCTTGATCCGCAAAATCTTTTCTGCCTGTTCCCATTCCCGGACTCCATCAACAACGATCTCCGCAATTTCGACAAACTCCCGGCTCTTTGGTTCTTTCCTAAAAACCTCGACAGTTTCAGGATCCGTTGCCGGGTAATCGATCGCCTGAGAATACATCTGTGTACTCACGTCCGGGCCTGGAGCGCAACCGGCTAATGCGACAGCCAGGCAGTAAATCACAAGGTAATAAGAATTCTTTTTTATTTGCTCTTTATACATCAACCAACGGCATGTCATTGTGCATTCTCCTTATTTTGGGTGGGTAAAGGTGAATGTTAAATGTGCAAACTATGTGCCAGAGATTGAGGGGGCTTGAGTTATTTTTAAGCAAAGATTTTTCCCTCTTTGATGCCATTTGGGTACGCGTTAGAACCCATTACCGGATTAATGCATTCCAACTGCATGCATCAATCGGCCATGGGCTTCCATGATCAAATCTACCGACTGCGGTTCGCTCAGTTTTTTCGTTGCCCGTTGGATCCTGTCGGCATAGGCCTGAATAATATCATACTTTTCGCGCTGTCTTACTTGCGAGGCCACATAGAGAAAGGTATCGATCAGATGGATTATAACCCGTGGTTGTGAAGCTGCAAAGTGGACGATTTCACCGAATGCACTATTGAAAAAGGATTCAAATGGTATAACGGGAAGGACCAGCCTTTGCTCGTCCCGGTCATCGGCGAACCCTGTCTGCCTGGGAGTACGTCGTGCTATTATGCCAAGGAGAACCCCGAGCCAGTCGATACATATCATGGCCGTAGAGGGTGAATTTACTGCGGGAGAGAGTGCCCGGACCGCAATTTCGACAATAAGATTTATGTTATAGGCTGGATCCATACGGGGTATTCGATGAGACCCCCGAACATACAGGCTGTTAATTATATGGATATCACGATCGTTTACCTTCTTTTTGGGTAAAAGAGTGCCAAGGGATTTTCCCGGTGAAGAAAAGTCGCCCGGGCGGAGCCTGGCATAAAAGCAGCAATCAAGCTTCGAGGCATAGCTGATCAGCTTGCCGATATCAACCTCCTGTATATATCCCGAGCGAAGCGATGGTATTTCGGTCCCCTCTGTATATTTGTCGGTACCGGAGTCCGATTGGGTATCATCTTTCACCCTCTTGTCGCCGGGGTATTCAAAAGCAATCGCATGTTTCATTTCGGATGCGAGATTTGCAATAAGGTTGTCGACCTGAAGCTGTTCCGCTACATGGTGAACGAAAAAAACAAAAAACCCTATGCTGACAAATCCCAGTACCACGCCGATTAGTACCGAGATCTGCGGAACCACGGCCGGATCGAAATTCCCGAAAATGCTTCGAAGCACGATTATGCAGAAACTGAAGGTGGCAACAAATATACCCAGTGAAAGCTGATTCCCCTTGTCGTGCATGAAATTACGAAGAACGCGGGGGCCGAATTGCGATGATGCCTGCGCAAGGGCGACTATGGTAATCGAAAAAACCACCCCTGCCACGGTGATAATCGATCCGGCAATCGTTGCCATAACCTGCCGCGCTCCCTCCTGACTGCCGGTATAAATCCAGGGCAAACATTCTTGTATATAATCCCCCGCAACAGCATCGAAATACAAACTTCCTATTGCCGTAACTATTGCCGCCAGGATCATACACGCGGGAACAAACCAGAAACTGTTCTGCAGCCAGTACCACAGAGTAGATATTTGTGCTTTCATATCGTACCATCAATCTCTTTTGATATATATTCATGCAAACTGCAGACCAAAATCTTTGTTGTGGGACCGAAACAGAAAGCCGACTTTGCATGGATTTCACACTGACGAATATGGCCCAAAGAATCGATCACCATCGCCGGTGACCAGAAAGGCCACGTCTCTCCAAAGGCTCGCATAGAATCACCCAGAATATCCTGTACGTAGAGCAGTTGAATGAAAACCATTACCGATACGGTAAGCGGTGATGCTAAAAATATTCCCAACGCACCGAAAAGAAGGCCAAGCCCCTGCTCCAGCTCCCTGGGTGCGTCTGGAACCATTTTGAGAAGCGTCCGTCCCCGACTCTTATTTTTGCGAATGCATTTGTCGATTATGAGAATCGTCACAAAACCATAGCCAGATCATGGTACTTCTCCTTCCGGCGGTTTGCAAATGATTTTGCCGCACAAAACTCGAGGTTGGCATCAGAATTGCAGATCCTTTACTACAATTTTAATGATGAATACTCATCTCACCTCCTGAGAAAGGAAATACCATGGCACGTCTCGCAATTAACGGATTAGGAAGAATCGGCCGTGCGGTTCTGAAAATTGCTTCAGATATGCCCGATATGGAAGTGGTTGCTGTCAACGATCTCCTTCCCGCCGAAAATCTGGCCTACCTTCTCAAATTCGACTCCGTATACGGCCGGTTCCATAAACCGGTAAAAGCCGAAGGCGAACATCTGAAGGTCGGCGATACCAATATCAGGATGCTGAACAGCAAAGAACCTTCAGAGCTCCCGTGGGAAGACATGAAAATCGATGTCGCACTCGAGTGCACCGGACACTTTACCAACAAGGAAGGCCTCGAAAAACATCTTAAGGCCGGCGCCAAATACGCCATCCTTTCGGCACCCTCCAAAGGTGACGGCATGAAATTCGTTGTTCCCGGTGTTAATCATGCTGAAAAATCGGATACCATGTTCTCGACCGCCAGTTGCACGACCAACTGCATCACCCCGGTAATCGAAATCATGAAACGGCGTTTTGGAGTGAAAAAAGCGATCATGTCGACCATTCATGCCTATACCTCGACGCAGCAGATTGTTGACGGCCCCTCCAAAAAGGTCCGACGGGGAAGAGCTGCTGCGACCAATCTAGTACCCACATCAACAGGCGCGGCCAAGGCGACCACCAAAGTCATAACCGATCTCGAAGGATTGTTCGACGGTGTTGCCGTCCGTGTCCCCATACCTGTCGGATCGATCTCCGACATTGTCTGTATTACCGTAAAATCAACAAGTATCGATGAAATAAACAATGCTTTCAGAGAAGAAAGTGAAACAGAACGGTATAAAGACATTCTCGGTGTTTCAGATGAGAACATCGTTTCTTCGGATATCGTTCAGGATCCCCGGGGATCGATTGTCGATCTTACCATGACGAAGGTAATCGACGGCGATCTGGTGAAAATCATGAGCTGGTACGATAATGAATGGGGCTATGCTGCACAGATGGTGCGTGAATCGAACAAGGTGGCAAAATTTCTCAGTTGACATACAGGGGCGACATTCCTTTTGCCGTCCAATCTCTTTTGTAATCCAGAAACTTTTTGACCGATAAGGTGGAATTATGGCGAAGAATTCAACGTTTATACGATGGTTTGAAGAAATCAGTTCAGATGATACCGCAACGGTGGGAGGCAAAAATGCTTCACTGGGCGAAATGATCAGGTCGCTCAAGGCTGAAGGGATCCGTATTCCCGACGGATTTGCCTCGACCGCTGGAGCCTATAAGAAATTTGTGCAGGAAAACGAGATCGACCAGAAAATACGCTCGCTGATCAACGATCTGAAAAAGGGCGATAAATCGCTCGAAAAAGTCGGCAAATCGATCCGTCAGCTCTTTCTCAAATCGCACTTTCCCGATGATATATCGCAGGAAATTCGCGATTCATATAATGAATTATCAAAACGTTATAAAAAGAAAGAGACGGATGTTGCTGTCCGGAGCAGCGCTACCGCAGAAGACCTTCCTTCGGCAAGCTTTGCAGGACAACAGGAGACTTTTCTGAATATATCAGGAGAGGATGATGTATTGGATGCATGCAAAAAATGCTTTGCCTCTCTTTTTACCGATCGGGCCATAAGCTATCGTACCGAAAAAGGCTTCGATCACATGAAAGTCTACCTGTCGGTGGGCATTCAGAAAATGGTCCGCTCCGACCATGCCGGTTCGGGAGTCATGTTTTCGCTTGATACCGACACCGGTTTCCCCAATGCAGTGGTGATCAATGGCGGTTTAGGCCTTGGAGAAAATATCGTCCAGGGTACTATCAATCCCGACGAATACGTTGTATTCAAACCATTGCTCGATAACAATGACTTCAAACCGATTGTCAGCATGTCGCTGGGTAACAAGGCCAAAAAGATGATTTACAGTAAAGGAGGATCCAAGGCCACAAAAAATGTCGAAACCTCGGAACAGGAACGACAGGCCTTTGTGCTCAATGAAGATGAAATCGTACAGCTTGCGAAATGGGCCGCGGCTATCGAGAAACATTATGGCAAGCCCATGGACATGGAATGGGCAAAAGACGGCGACAGCGGCGACCTGTTCATTGTTCAGGCCCGGCCCGAAACTGTCCAGTCCCAGAAACAGGCAACGTCCTTTAAAACGTACAGTCTCAAGGAAAAGGGGAATAAACTCGCCGAAGGCATTGCTGTGGGCGAAAGCATTGCCGCCGGCAAAGCCCAGATAATATCATCACCGGAACAGCAGGACCAGTTCGAAGACGGAGCAATACTGGTTACCGGCATGACCGATCCCGACTGGGTGCCGATCATGAAAAAGGCCGCAGGAATCATCACCGATCACGGCGGCCGGACCTCGCATGCGGCAATTGTCAGTCGCGAACTCGGCATGCCCGCCGTGGTGGGGACCGGGAATGCTACCGAACAAATCAAAGACTCTTCCGAGGTAACGATCTCCTGCGCTGAAGGACATCAGGGGAATGTGTACGAAGGCAAGCTTGATTTTGAAGCGCGGGATATCGATACCGAAAAATTGCCTAAACCACCGATTGATATATTGATAAATATCGCCAGTCCCGATGCGGCATTCCGATGGTGGCGCCTGCCCGTCAAAGGGATCGGCCTGGCTCGTATGGAATTCATTATCAATAACGCAATAAAAATCCACCCCATGGCGCTGACCCATTTTGATGCGGTGGAGGACAAAGACGACCGCAGGCAGATCGAAGATTTGACACAACGGTACGAGGATAAAACGCAGTACTTTGTCGATAATCTTGCGCGGGGTATCGCCCGTATCGCCGCATCGCAGTGGCCGAATCAGGTGATCGTACGAATGAGCGATTTCAAAACCAATGAATATGCCAATCTGATCGGCGGGAAATCGTTTGAGCCCGGCGAAGCAAATCCCATGCTCGGTTTTAGAGGCGCTTCACGGTATTACAATGATCGCTATCGTGAGGGCTTCGCTCTGGAATGCCGGGCAATCAGTAAAGTCAGACATACAATCGGACTAGAAAATGTCAAGGTTATGATTCCCTTCTGCCGCACCCTCGAGGAAGCCGATAAGGTGCTCGAGGTCATGGAAAGCGAGGGGCTGAAACGGGGAGAGGGGGGTCTGGAAGTCTATGTCATGTGTGAAATCCCGTCAAACGTGATTCTTGCCGATAAATTTGCCGAACGCTTTGATGGTTTTTCTATCGGTTCGAACGATCTCACCCAGCTTACTCTGGGAATCGACCGGGATTCCGATATCCTGAAAGCGCTTTTCGATGAACGTAACGACGCAGTCAGAGAGATGATCGCCATGGTAATAAAGAAAGCGCACAAGGCAAAACGTAAAGTGGGGATCTGCGGTGAAGCGCCAAGTAATTACCCCGATTTTGCGCAATTTCTTGTGGATAATAAAATCGATACGATCTCGCTCAATCCCGACAGTGTTATCGGGGTTATCGAGCGTATCGGCGGTAAAAAAGCAGGAGGGAAATAATTCCGCCGCAAAAAATGCTCTGCTCACAATAATCGGCATTCGGCATATTGATTGCCCGATATTCCCACAATTATGCAGGTCACATTATTCCGAAAGGAGATAAGCGATGCACATCACCCCTCATATTCTTGTAACAGGCTTGCTTTTAAGTTTAAGTCTTTCCCATTTCCGCTGCGCCCCGGAAACCGGCGAGGAAAAAGAGGCGGAAAATGTAGTGTATAAAGCGGATTTGAAGTCTCTCAATAGCTCGGTAACCGGTCGAGAAGCATCCGGAACCGCCACATTAACCCGGAAAGGTGATTCACTTTTTATCTCGGTTGAAGCGACCGGTCTCGTACCCGGTATTATGCACCTTCAACATTATCACGGCTTTGAAGATGGAAAAGATGCCGACTGTGCGGAAATGGCCCAGGATACCAATAACGACAGCATCATCGACCTGGTCGAAACACAGGCGGTTTCCGGTATTACCCTTGTCCCTTTCAATGCCGACCCCGCTGCATTGGAGATCACCACTCAAACGTATCCCGTAGCCGACAGCCAGGGAACGATCAGTTACAGGGATACGGTAATGATCGGCACACTGCAGGATGCCATGAAGCAGAAGTACGGCATCGATTCGCTGCTCCTTGACCACCGAATCGTCTACATCCACGGAGTAGCACCCGACATGCAACTTCCCGGATCAGTCCAGTCGCTTCCCAATGTCCCGGCACATGTGACTTTGCCGGTGGCATGTGGTAAACTCAGGCGGCAAAGTGGCGAATGATAAACCGGACCCTTGCCTAATGGCACAGTATTTGCAATTTATTAAATTGCATTTACTATCTGTATTCATAAATATGTAAAACAAGGAGGAATATATGTGGCAAGCATGGATAAATGTTATCGCGGGGATCTGGGCCATTATATCAAGCACATCGGCTCCCCTTTTTACTACTACGAATTTTTTGATTACCGGAGCTGTTATTGCTGTATTTGGATTCTGGACTCCAAAGCACAAATGGCAGGGGTATGTCAATGGCGCCCTGGGAGTATGGCTTATCATTTCGTCATTCGTACCCGCGCTGCAGACGGCAATTAATTTTCTGGTAGTTGGAATCGTTGTAGCTGCTTTGGCGCTATGGCGGGCATTGGAAACCGGCACGCGCGCAGGCCGTCATGCTCCAACCGGAGGTCATGCATGATGTGCGCATCCTTTCCGGTAACCGCTAAAAACGCTGGAGACAAAATTCCATACCTTGAAAAGTAATTCGTATTCACATGAATGTCGATTGGGCCCTCTCGCCGGATAAGGCAAGGGCCTTTTTAATTCAACAGAAAGCATAAACTAAAAAATTTTTTGGGTGTTATGGAAATCGGAATTGCTGCGATATCCATTATGGGAACCTCGGAGTAAACTTATGAGCGCCCTTACCAATACTCTTCACCGTCTTACCGATGTGCTCAAGCAATACGGTTCAAAAACCGCAATCATCGAATTCGGGGAAAGTGACACCATTTATCGATGTACTTTCGAAGAGCTTTCTTCACACATGAATTCCCTTGCCCGGGGAATTGGCGCCGGAATGATTCAAAAAGGCGACCGGGTGGGGCTTATCGCACGGCCTTCAATACAAACGACAACCATTGCCCTTGCGCTGATCAGGGCCGGTGCAGTCCTTGTCCCTATTGACCGGCAGCTTGACGATGATTCGCTTGAGCATATAATCGACGATGCCGCTTTGCGGCTTATTATTGCCGATGACTCTTCTTTTGAAAAGATCGAGCAGCTCTCTCTCAAATCCACGCCCGAACTGATCCGGCTTGATGAAACCGACACCTATCGCCACCCCACCGGAGAATTGCCGTCCCTTGAACCGGATGATGTTGCAGTGCTGTTTTACACATCAGGAACAACCGGTCCGTCAAAGGGCGTACCACTGAGCGCTCAGAATATCGCCTTTCAACTCGAAACGGTTGCCAATGCAAAACTGATAAACCGGGACGACCGAGTTCTGTTGCCGCTTCCGTTACATCATGTATATCCACTTTTTATCGGTCTTTTTGCACCGCTCTCGCTGGGTGTCTGTGTGATTTTTCCCCATACCATTACCGGCCCGCACCTTATGCGCGCTATAAAGGAGGGTGATGCAAGGGTTATCATCGGCGTCCCCCGCCTTTATCGCGCGTTCTATGAAAACATCGAACATTCACTGCAAGAATACAAGGGGCCGGCGGGTATTGCTCTGCGGACAGGGTTGAAGGTGTCAATGGTGCTCAGGAAGCGGTTTAACACCGGAATCGGTGCAATTTTCTTACAGCCGCTTCGGCGCCGTATCGGTCCCCATCTCCGGGTGACCGCCTCAGGCGGTTCCGCTCTTTCCAAAGAGCTTTTCTTGAAACTGGAATCCCTCGGATTCACCGTTGCCGCCGGTTATGGACTCACCGAAACATCACCCCTGCTCACCCTCAACCTTCCGAGCATGGCAAAGCCTGGAAGCGCCGGACGGATAATCGATAAGGTCGGGCTGCGTATCCATAAGTCAAATTCACCCGAAAGTGTTACCGGCCAGGGAGAAATACAGGTACAGGGGCCGAATGTTTTCAAAGGCTATCGAAACCTCGATGAAGAAACAAAAAAAGCATTTACCCCCGATGGCTGGTTTCGCACCGGTGATCTGGGATATGTCGACAACCATGGATTTCTCTTTATCACCGGAAGAATATCGACAGTGATGGTAACCGAAAGCGGCGAAAACATTCAGCCCGATGAGATCGAAGAGTGGTACGAAAAGCATCGCTTTATCGAAGAGGCAGGGGTACTGATGCGCGAGGGGAAACTCTCTGCGGTTGTGGTACCCGATATCGGTGCAATCACCGGCCACGGCATGCCTGCCGGTGAAGCGATCAGAGAGGCTATGGAAGAACAAAGCAAAAACCTGCCCACCTATAAACGTATCGCACAGTATGTGATATCTCGTGAAAATCTCCCCCGGACCCGGTTGGGTAAAATACGGCGTCATCTGCTTGATGAGCACTATAGCCGCGCAGAGAAAAGCCGGGAGTCTCCACTGCCGCACGCAGGCCCGATCCCCATCGAAGAAATGAGTTCCGATGACAAAGCTTTGCTCGAAAATCCCGCGTCTCACACAGCATGGGAAATCCTGGCCCGTCGTTTCAGCGACTTCCCCCTCACACCCGACACATCACCTCAAATCGATCTGGGAATCGATTCTCTCGGATGGCTCGAAATAACCCTTGACATCAGCGAGAAAACAGGGGTGGAAATCGATGAGCAGGCTATCGGACGAATCGAAACGGTTCGTGACCTCCTCCGCGAGATCGCCGGTCAGACCCGGAGCGGTGCCCAGCAGGGTGGCGATCCATTCCGAGCCCCGGAGCAGCTTTTGAATGCTACTGAACGGCACTGGCTCAGGCCCCACACCCCGGCAACGGAGGCTTGCGCCCACGGGCTCTATCTCTTTAACAGAACACTGATGCGCGCTCTTTTCAGTATGCGCACAGAGGGTATCGACAACCTGTATGAGGCCGGACAGTGCATTATCACCCCTAACCATATCAGCTATATCGATTCCTTTGTGATTGCCGCAATACTTCCATACGATTATCTTAAAGGATGTGCCTGGGCTGCGGGGGTTGAAGTTGCCTTTCGCAATCCGCTGTTCAGATTTGTCAGCCGTCTCGCCTACGCGCTACCGATCGAGCACGGCAGAAATGCACGCAAAGATATGGCCCTTGCTGCAGCAGCAATCGATCGTAAACGTAACCTTATCTGGTATCCCGAAGGACGGCGGGAAACATCACGTGAATTCCTTCCCTTCCGCCCCGGTCTGGGACTTGTGCTGGAACACCGCCCCCTTCCGATAGTGCCGGTCATTATCAAAGGAACCGAACGCGCAATGCCGATAGGACGGGCAATCCCCCGGCCGACCACCATCAAAGTAACCTTCGGAAAGCCGATTTTACCCGATGCACTCCAAGATAAAGCTCATCCCGAAGATGGCCGTGAAGACGGACGACGGTATGTGGAGGGACTTAAGTCGGTTATGGAGGAGATGATGGTTCGTCAGGGGTGACCTTAAATTTTTAAAATGTTGTTTGAGTTTTGGGATCTAATGCCTTCGGCTTTTGACCTTCCTTCGTATTCCCAAATCTGCGAATTTGGCTTCTCAAATCCTGAAAAGGATCAGGTTTTCTTTTCCTGATACTGCGGGACCTTCAAAAACCGGGCATTAACGGCCACGATTACCGTGCTGGCCGACATTAAGATCGCACCGGCTGCCGGGCTGAGGATAATTCCCCAATTGTAGAGGACACCTGCGGCAAGGGGGATTGCGATAACATTATAGCCGGTGGCCCAGGCAAGATTCTGGAGCATTTTGCGGTAGGTAGCCTTTGCCAGAGCAGTAATCGATACCACATCCATGGGATTACTGCGGACCAGGATGATATCCGCAGTTTCGGCGGCAACATCGGTACCCGCACCGATTGCAATGCCGATATCGGCCTGAGCGAGCGCCGGAGCATCATTGATACCATCACCAACCATCGCCGTAATTATTCCCCGCGATTGTACCTCTTTGATTTTGTCTACTTTCTTTTCCGGAAGCACCTGTGCAAAGTATTCATCGAGACCGATTTCTTTCGCAACCGATTCGGCCACCGCTTCATTGTCACCGGTTACCATCATGGTCCGTATCCCCATCTCTTTCAGGGATGCTACCGCTTCTTTAGATTCTTCACGGACAATATCCGAAAGCGCGATCAATCCTGCAGCCTTTTTATCAAATACAACGAATACGACGGTATTGCCGCCTTTTTGCATAGTGGTAAGAGCATCTTTATCGTATTCGATATTATTTTCATTCACATAGCCAGGGCTGACCACCTTGACCTCTGTGCCATCCACCGTTCCCTGCGCACCCCGTCCGGTTATCGACTTGAAACCACTCACCTGTGGCCGTTTATCGCCGGCGTTCTCTACAATCGCCTTTGCCAGGGGATGTTCCGACTGGGCTTCAACTGCGGCGGCATAGGATAGGATTTTTTGCTTATCCATGCCTTTCGACAATGGCTTGACTTCAGTAACACCGAATGTTCCCCGTGTTAATGTTCCCGTTTTATCGAATATGATCGCCTGAAGATTGCGGGCATGCTCAAATGCGCTTCGCTGCCTGATCAGGAGACCGTGAGAAGCGCTGAGTGAGGTTGACATAGCTACAACAAGCGGGATGGCAAGCCCAAGGGCATGAGGGCAGGTAATTACCATGACCGTTACGGTCCGTTCGAGAGCAAACACAAATTCGGCGCCAAACCCCACGAGCCATATTATAAGCGTTATAATTCCTGCGGTAATGGCGATACCGGCCAGCCAGGCGGCCGCTTTGTCGGCCAGGTTCTGAGTGCGGCTTTTCCCCTGCTGTGCATTCCGCACCATGGTGATGACCTGCGATAAATAGGAATCTTCGCCGGTCTTTTCCACACTCACCTTTATGGAGCCTTCACCATTCACCGAACCGCCGACTACTTTTTCACCATCCCTTTTATGCACCGGTTTCGATTCCCCGGTCAGCATCGATTCATTAACCGACGTCTCACCCTCCACGATTGTGCCGTCAACAGGTATTTTTTCCCCAGGCTTGACAAGCACCTTGTCTTCCATACTAAGCTCACTGATGGGGACATCCTCCGTATCACCCCCGGAAACAATCTTGTGCGCCTGAGACGGCAGAAGCTTTACCAGCGATTCGACCGCCTGCGACGCTCCCATAATGGAACGCATTTCGATCCAGTGCCCTAAAAGCATAACATCGATAAGTGTCGCAAGCTCCCAGTAGAATACTTTACCCTCAAGACCGAAGGTGACCAGGGCGCTGTAGCCATAAGCAACCGTAATCGCCAACCCGATCAGGGTCATCATCCCCGGCTGCAGCTTTTTCATTTCATTGTACAACCCCTTAACAAAAGGCCAACCGCCATAAACGAAAATAAGGGAGGAAAAACCGAAAAGCAGAAAACTATCACCCGGAAACCGCCACGCCTCCCGCACACCGATAAATCCCTGAATCAGGGGAGACAGGGCTAAAACCGGGACGGTCAGTGCAAGGGATATCCAGAAACGGTGTTTGAAATCCTCCACCATGTGTTTATGGTGGCCCTGATGATTCTGTGAGCCCCCATGGGAATCATGATTCCCACCGCCGTTGTGTCCCTTGGGACCGGAAGAATGCTTTTCGTGAGCCATAGTATCATGGACCCTTTTCTTTGCTCATGAAAACTCCAAACCTTTTTATACCTGTATGGTTCTATTTGTGTTTATCTGGAGGAAAAAGCAAATACTATGCCACCATTTCACCGTCCACCCCCGTCATGGCTCATTATCGAGATAAGTTCCGATATTGCAAAGGGCTTTACCAAGTAGGCTACCGGCTTCACCTGCATGGCCCTTCGCCGGGTGTCTCCTTCCGAATAACCGGTTATGAAAATGATATGGGTGTTCAGTTTATCGGCGATTTCCTGCGCGGCTTCTATACCATCACTCTCACCGCTCAGGCGTATATCCATTATTATGTAATCCGGCGATTTTTCAAGAGCCAGCGAAACAGCTTCTTCCTTTGATGAAGCTGATCCGATAACCGAAAATCCACCGGCCTTGAATCGTGCTTTGAGCGCCATTACCATAGCAGCTTCATCTTCAACAATCAGTACTGATGGCGATGTTTTCATTGTTATACCCTTTCTGAGTAAAGGTCCTCACGAAACCGGATATGCCACCGGAGTCCGCCATTGCTTTTAGCACTTACCGAACCATGCAACTGGTGCTCGACGATCTGATAAACAAGCTGTATTCCGAGTGTTTCGCTCTTCGTGATGTCAAACCCATGGGGTAATCCTGTGCCGTTATCGCTTACACTCAACTGGATGGTTTTTTCTTCTCTGTGCATTTCTATATAGATCCGGCCTTCCCGATCACCCGGAAATGCATACTTAAAACTATTGGAGAGTAATTCATTGATGATCAACCCGCAGGGGATGGCAAGATCGATCAATAGTTTTATATTATCGACTTTAAACCGGACACCGACTTTCTCCGGCGAAATGTCGTAAATAGTCATAAGGAACCGGGTTAAATCGATAAGGTACGGTTCCATATCGATACGGGACAGCTCTTTTGATTTGTATAGTTTTTCGTGAGCCAGCGCCATTGTCTGCATGCGAAATTGACTTTCTCTGATAATTCTCTCAACGTCTTCATTGTTGGATGATGCCGCCTGTAATTCCAGAAGTGCTGAAATCACCTGCATGTTGTTTTTTGTGCGGTGATACAACTCCTGGAGTAAGGTGTTTTTTTCCTGCAAAGATGCTTTCAGTTCTTCTTCCGCCTGCTTGCGTTTGGAAACATCGATTCCCATGCCGATAAGACAGGAGCGTCCCTCATATTCGATACGCCTTCCGGTAAAATAATGAGGTTTTTTCCTGCCGTCCCTTGCAACAAGTTCGGCTTCAACATCCGCCTCTCCTGTTTCAAAAGCTTTAAGAATACCTTCTTCGATTTTTTTTTCGGCTCTCTCCTGTAAACAATTCCGCCGGACGGATACTCCGGAGTTCTTCAATAGAATAACCGGTAATTTTTTCAGTAACCTTGTTAAAGCGGAGAAAATGCCCCTGCTCATCGAATAAATAAAAAATCCCCGGCAGATTTTCCACGATGGTATTAGAAACATTCCGCTCACGGACTACAGCTTCCTCGGCCCGTTTCATTTCGGTTATATCGGTCTGTGTCCCCCAGATACGAACGAGCCGTTTATCTTCGATAATTCCCGTCACGTTATTGGAAAACCAGACAGTATTGCCGTATCGGTCAAATTCGACCGACTGGGCACCGGTGATATGATAACCGCGTTCGATCCATGCGGTGACAAAAGCAATATTTTCCAACTTGATAATCCCCCCATGGAGTTCATATACCTGCTTTCCAATTACCTCTTCGGCTTTTGTATACCCATACATTCGTGCCTGGGCATTATTGCATTCGACAATTGCACTTCGATAGAGAATAGAGAGTTGTTGTTGCAGGGGCAAATCGGTTGCCATCGGCTCCGGTAATTCGAGAAGGTAAAATCCCTCGGCGGTATGTTCCATCAACGACCGGAACCGTTCTTCACCGATCTTACGCTTCAGCTCTTCCTCCTTGCGCTCGGTGATATCCATCCCCACCCCCATCATCCGGAGCGGGTTCCCCTCTTCATCCCGTTCGGTATCGCCATACCCGGCAATCCAGCGTATTTCCCCATCAGGTTTAACGATCCGGAAATCAACGCTGTGCTTCCCCCCCTTTTCCACACAGGCACGCACATTTTTACGCCACTGCTCGACATCGTCGGGATGGATGCGCTCGAGGACATCATCAACCGAGCCGTGAAAATCTTCCGGTTTAAGACCCCACATTGCAAGCGTTTCATCCGACCAGAATACCTCACTGGTTATTATGTTCCACTCCCATGTTCCGATACGGGAAAGCTGCTGGGCCAGTCGATACCGCTCCTCGCTCCGCCGAAGCGCTTCTTCGATCTGCTTTCGCCCGGTGATATCTCTTCCTACCGACTGATACTCGACGATCTGTCCCGAATCATCGAACAGAGCCCGGTCGGTCCACTCTTGCCATTCAATGCTGCCGTCGGAAAGAAATGAGCGGTGCTCGTCGGTTTCGCACGGATGTTCCTGGCTGAGACGATCAATCTTTTGAATAATTTGTTGACGGTGTTCGGGTGCAACAAGGGATATGAATGAGGTTCCCAGCGCATCCTCTTTGCTTATCCCGAATGCCCGACAATAGGCGGTATTGACAAAGGTCCGAATAAATCCGGGCTTCCATCGGACAATAAAATCGGTTTGATCTTCAACCACCCTACGATACCGGCCTCCGCTCGAGTCCAACTCCTCATCCCTATCCTTCTCCGACGCTCCGCCACGATCGGATACAGGAACCGGTCCGGAAACCGATTGATGTTTACGGTGTATACCACCCGGTCGTTCTCTATTAATCGACCATTTTCTCAGGCGCATGAGATTTTCGATTCTGGTCATGAGTTCTTCCGGAATAAGCGGCGTCAGGATAAGATCATCGATACATGTATGCAGATACCGGCTCACGCTGTTCACACCGGTTCTGGAGATCAGCCCGAGAACCGGGAACATCAACGGTTTTGCCTGCTCCCTTTGCGCAGCGATGAGATTTTCATATTTCTTCAGGCAGCGACGGTCGATAATGCAGAAATCGAGCCCCCGGGGAAAAATCTCTTCCGGAGAACCGGATTCTATCTGACAGCATTTCCCCAGCATCCGTTGGAGCACCATGCGATGTTTGGTGTTGCCGACGAAAACGCCGATTTTTTCTTTTGATGCCACTTTGCACACAATACCATCCCGGATTGAGGACACCCTTTGCACTTTCTGGTGGGGTTTTTTTCGTCGAACATACTCCTCCGCTGCATGCGTATTCCATAAGCAACGTTAAATTATGTTGTAATCGAAAAAATTTCCGGCTTTCCCCCATCAAAATTTGGATTCGCAAGGATCATGCCACTGGTGCGGGTCCATCAGCGGCACCGGTTCATGATTGATATGAGTTCGGATATTGGAAAAGGCTTTACCATGTAGGCCACCGGATTTACCCGCATGGCTTTGCGTTTGATGCTTCCCTCCGAATAACCGGTTACAAAGATGATACTCGTATGTATCTTATCAGTAATTTCCTTCGCCGCTTCGATACCGTCACTTCTACCGCTCAGACGAATGTCCATTACAATAAAATCCGGAGAATTCTCGATTGCCGAAGATACCGCTTTTTCCCTGGTTGAAACTGTTCCGCATACCGAAAACCCATCGGCTCTGAGTCGTGCTTTCAGCGCCATTACCATAGCCGCTTCATCCTCAACAATTAGTACTGATGGTGATGCTCTCATTGTCATACCCTTTCCGAATAGAGATCGTCTCTAAATGTAATGCGCCACTTAAGCCCACGATCACTCGCAACATTTATTGAACCATGAAGCTGGTGTTCTACAATCTGATGAACTATCTGTACTCCCAGTGTCTCGCTCTTCATGACATCGAAATCAGGAGGAAGGCCGATGCCGTTGTCGGTAATGCTCAGTACCAGTTGATGAGCGTTGATTCTGTGCAAGCCGATAGTGATCCGTCCCTTCCGGCCCTGAGGAAAGGCATACTTGAAGCTATTGGAGAGCAGTTCGTTGATTATCAATCCACAGGGTATGGCAAGATCGATAAGCAATTTGATATTCTGGATATCAAAGCGGATATCAATCTTGTGAGGAGGAATGTCGTATATTGACATGAGCATCCGGGCAAGATCGATACAATACCGCTCCATATCGATACGGGAAAGGTCCTGAGACCGGTAAAGCTTATCATGAGCCAGGGCCATGGTCTGCATTCGAAACTGGCTTTCCCGGATTATCCTTTCGACTTCTTCGTTACCCGATGATATCGCCTGCAATTCGAGAAAAGCCGATATCACCTGCATGTTATTTTTTGTGCGGTGATATAATTCGTGCAGAAGGGTGTCCTTTTCCTGCAATGAGGTCTTGAGCCTCTCTTCGGCGTGCTTCCGTTCGGTAATATCAAGGGCGATACTTCCGAGCAGTGCAGGGCCGTTCGTTTGGCTTATGGTCAGCTTGTGTATCGACCATATTCGACCCGCAAAAGAAACTTCGACCTCCTCACTCCGGCCTGATTCCAGCACCTGTCGATCATCAAAACCAAGCTTGCGGGAAAGCTCCGGAGGAAAAACCCCCTCATCGTTTTTGTCTACAATTGTTTCAGGTTTAAGATCCAGATATGAATAAAATCCCTGGTTGGCAAATATAATTTTGCCCGAGGGTTCCTTGATAAAAACGAGTCCGGGAACATGGTCCATAAAGGAACGAAACCGTTCCTCACTGATCTTCTGAGCGAGCTGTGATCTGCGGCGTAAAACCGTATTCCCAACAAGCAGAACAACAACAATGATCAGGAGCAGAAAAAGGGCGATCGAACTCCAGATAACATATTTATATTCCTGGTACACGGAGAATGGCTCGTTGATAACGATGCTGTTCTCCGGTAAATCGTCGAGATCGATACCGAAATGCTCAAGATAGACATAATCGAACTTGTAAACATTGGGACTTTTTGTTACAATAGGGATATCAGCTGCATTCTCTCCATCAAGTATGCGGTACGCCAGCAGGGCGGCGGTCTTGCCCTGTTCCATACCGCTGGTAAGCATGCCGCCCACAATACCGTGCCCCAGATAAAACTCCCACACACTGTAAATCGGGTACGGGCATTTCGACACCAGACGTTCGAGATTGTATTCATGAGACCAGATGCGGCCATAGCGGTCATGGGTAAAGATAAAGGCGATTACGACGGATGTATCGGGAAGGTCTTTAACTCTTTGCTGTAGCTGCCCCATTGACCTGTGCTCGATATAATGAAAATTTATAGTGTCGCGGTACTCATCAAAAACCCTTTCGGCATTCCGTTTCAATGCGCTCCCGGTTATCGTGGGATCGGAAATATAAGCGACATCGGTCACCGATTGATGAAGCGACAGCGCAACTTCAAGCGTAGATTTAATATCGATATCCTCAACCACACCGGTAATATCCCGGCCATTTCCCTTATGCCGCTCGGGATCATAGTCGTTCAACCCGCAGAATACAAGCGGTGTTCCCGGCAGGATTTCACTTCCAATACCAAGCAGAAACTCAACCGCCCAGTCGTCGGCGGCAATGATAACATCAATGGGATACCTTCCATATTTCAATAGTAAAAATTGTTTGAGTACACCAAAATATTCTTCGCCATAGATCCGCTTTACATCCATATATTCGGTAATGATTTCCACGCCCGGCGCAAGGCTGTCGAAAACCGCTCGTATGCCTTCACTGATATTTTCCGACCAGGTAAATCCATAGTGATATGAATGAAGAACAAGAACCCTCGGATTTCGCCTGGCGAAAGATTCCGGCGCAGGAGCGGTTTCAGCGGTTGCGCAAGCCGGTAAAATAGTGCACAACACCAACGGTATCAGTACACCACGAATATCGGTTACTTTTTTCATAGGAGTTACTGTTTTTCAAGTAAATTCTTGTTTTGCCGGGAATTCAGACGCCAGTCATACTCAAGCCACTGTATATCGGGTGTTTTTCCTTTTTTCAGGGACTGTTTCAATTTGCGTGAATACCGGGCTGCGTACTGCAATGCCGAACCGGCGATCTGTTCAAAATCGCCTTCATACCACTGGTATAACTTTGTAAGAAAAACAGATTCATCGTCTGACGGATACCGGAACCATCGTGGATGATTGTGGGTATACACCGCCTGAGCTTCAAGCTGATCATCGATCCGCGATGCACGATATGCCTCCTGGCGGAGAATGGGACACCCGATTGCAGCACACACCAGTGCAAAATGGATACGCGGCTCTTTGAATTTTGGCCTGATCTGCTCATGCTCGATCTGATCCAGGCTCCAGGTATGGGAACCGATACGCCATCGCTGATCTTTCCATCGCTTGTCCTGCGGTATATCACGAATCGATTCGAGAGGTAAATACTCGAGTATGAGTTGGAGGGTAAAGGCATTGTAGGCATTGATAAGCAGGGCAAGTTTTTCGTTCCGTCCCATGGCATCAAAGGGAGCCTCTCCAATCTGCCTAATATAGCGCCTCAGCGGTTCGGGCTGTTGTGCAAGGGCCTGATAATCGACAAGCCCTTTTTTGTCAACATGCACCTGAAGCAGCGAATCGAAGAGTGAATGATCGAACGATGGCCCCTGTGGTTTGGGCGCATAGGCCTCTTTCATTGTAACGTCGGGAGGACCAAAGAGCGAGACCAACCATTTAACCGGACCGCGGACAACGGATGGCTCCGCGAGCGTAATGCCTGCAAACAGCATGAGAATAAGCGCTGGAACAGCGTAGAACAGTAATTTCCAATGCGGTGTTTTTTTTACAGCCGGTGGATGTGCTTTGGATTGTTCACTTTTTTGAATTTCCGTCTTTCCGGCAAGCGCTTTTCCGGCCAGACGGGTAATATATACGGTCACTGCGACGGTAGCGATAAATCCCGCAATGCGCAATGCCCATATGCCCGCCCCTGCCGTTCTGCCTTCAGCAGTTGCCGCTACGCCGGCGCGGGCAAGATAGCCGAGATATACATACATGAATGTACCCGGAAGCATAAACAACCAGCTTGTGGCGATACATGTTTTAAAATCGATTGGAGTCAATCCGTAGAGATAGTTCTGAAGATTAAAGGGGATGGCCGGTGAAAGACGTAAAAGGGCAACAATTTTCCAGCCGCCATCATTAATTGCCTTGTCGATTGCGGCAAACCGGGGATGTTGTTGGGCCATGCGGACGACCCGGTCCCGCGCTGCATACCGTGCAATAAGAAAAGCGACGGCCGCGGCTGTTGTGGAAGCAATGGATACAAGGATGGTTCCCCATACAAGCCCGTATATAAGACCGCCCGCAAGCGTAAGGGCCGAACCGGGAGCAAGCATGACCGTGGCGCCAATGTATACCACTACAAAAATGATCATGCCCCATATGCCGAGGCCTTGAACAAAATCTCCGAGACGTTCGCTGATTGTGCGCATCGGAAGATGTAGCATAATGATGAAAAGGCTGATCACGCCGCAAACAATCGACACCCATTTAATCCATATTGCATAATCGTCTAATTTGACATACATAAACCCTGTCCTTAGCTGTTGTTTCTATTTCGGCTCTGCTCCTTGCGGTATTTGCCGATGGGAGAGAAGCCGTGTTGATTCCTCTGCCTGTGTTATGCTTATCGAATCACGGGGAGTGACCGTGATTATTTCGGGTGCGTTGTCGACTGTCACGCAAGCCCTTGAGCGCTCAACCACCAGTTCGACGCTGCACTTCTCATTCAGAATAACCGGATCGTGGGATATCGTGCAGTTATTGAACGCAAGTCCGATTCCCTTACCGAAACGTGTCCCGGTTACCGAGTGATAATACCCGGTCGAACCAAAGGGAGTTGCCGCCACAATGCCGTCACCAATAAATATCTCCTTTCCGGCGTTTCCATCGAATCTCAGAGTGAAACGAAGGGCTCGTCGCTGATCTGCGTTGCGCACCACGACCTCATTGGTTCCCACAAGCCGTACGCTCCGGCATTGAACTGCAAGTTTCGGAAATTCAATAATTTCTCCCAACCCATCTCTGATTAGATCGAACATCCGGTCGAGTGGTTCATCATGGCATTTATAACAGATAAGACTTTCGCGCACCGGAAGTTTTGCAATACCGGGAAATTTTCTCTCGCACATAAGAATAGTGCCGTCACCACCAAGTGAAATGATAAAATCGGGATTGCCCTTATCATAAACAAAACCTTTTTGGGAGGCGATTTTTTCAATAGCAGGAATGCTCTCCGGATTTTTTGCACATATGGAAAATGTTCTCATTTCTTGTCTCCGGTCATTTGCTTTTTCTACTCACTATACCCTCTCAGTCTGTCTGATGTGGTATTCTTTTAATGTTTGATTTTTATATAAAGACGATACTGATTCATTTAATCCGATTCGTTCTGTATAAGCATCTTTCACAACGATAAGAGCGGAAATGTATCTGCGGTACAATAATGAGCTTCATTCCCGGGCGGTATAACGTTGTAAAAGTCGATTGTAACGGCTTAATATATCTCTTTAAGAGCGGTTGCAATTACTATGCCAGAAGTACATTCTTACGGTTCAGTTTTGCCCGTCCCCCCACGTTCCTGATGCTTTATCGGTACCTGGCGGCATTTTTTTCCCATGGCACACGAATTGCTTTTTACCATTCATGCAACCTTTCCAACGCAGGCATATTGACACATTAAACCTATTCCGGCAATGAAATTCTATTTCCGGAATAGGACTCAATAAAGATTACAGGAGGTATACAATGAAAATGAGCATACTACATAAAACACTTGGCATTATGGTTCTTGTTGCGGCATTGGTACTCAATTGCAATGGCGGCAAGACTGCCAAGGGAGGCGGTCTCGGTGCGGTGCTCGGTGGCACGGTTGGTGCGATAGCAGGGAGGCAGGCGGGTAATACGGCTGCCGGAGCAATAATCGGCGCCGTCGTCGGCGGTGCAGCAGGAGCAGCAATCGGAAATTATATGGATAACCAGGCCGATGAACTGGATGAAGAACTGGAAAAGGCCGAGGTCGAACGGGTTGGTGAAGGAATCAAAGTAACATTCGATTCGGATGTCCTCTTCGATAAGGGTTCTGCGGATCTGGACCAGGAAGCAAAGGACAATCTGGAGGAGATGGCTGAAGTCATGCAGAAATATGAAGATACCAATATTTTGATCGTCGGCCATACCGACTCGACCGGTACGAAAGAAGATCAGAAGGAGATTTCCGAACAGCGGGCTGAAGCGGTTTCCGATTACCTGAAACTGCAGGGCATTTCGGGTGTACGAATATCAACCGTGGGCATGGGCGCCGCAGATCCTGTTGCAACCAATGCCACCCCGGAAGGCCGTCAGAAAAACCGTCGGGTTGAAATCGCAATCTTTGCCGACGAAGAACTGAAAGAACGGGCAGAAGAAGGGCAGATCAACTGAATCTGCCCATTTTCATATTTCGTCCCGCTTCGACGGGATCGAATTTCGAGTTTGCAATTCATTACCTTTTTATTTCGAATTTCCCTCAAGGAGGTCCTATGGCAGATTTTGCTTTTCGGTTAACTCATGCAGCATGGCTCGATTCGGGTGTTTACGAAGATGTTGAAGCTGATAAACATGCTACGGGTCAGGCCTTGGCGGTAGTGGTCTTATCGAGTCTGGCAGCCGGTATCGGTTCAGTACGGACCGGCGGTGCTGCAGGAATTATATGGGGAACAGTCGGTGCCTTGGCCGGGTGGTTTATCTGGGCTTATCTGACCTATTTAATTGGTACCCGGCTCCTGCCCGAACCAACAACGGAGGCAACCTATGGCGAGCTTCTCCGCACGACCGGTTTTTCCAGTGCACCCGGTCTTATCCGGATTTTAGGCCTGATCCCCCTTCTCGGCGCAATCGCCTTTTTTGTTGCCGCGATATGGATGCTGGCCGCCATGGTAATAGCTGTTCGTCAAGCACTCGACTACAAAAGCACCTGGCGTGCCATAGGAGTTTGCCTTATCGGATGGGTTATTCAGGCAGTTATTCTGGCCGTGGTACTGGCCGTAACCGGTGGTCTGGGAGGCGTTCAACAACCTGCATGATGAAACCACGAAAAGCCGGCCTCTGGATTGTAATTATAGCGGCAGCACTGCTTGTCGGGCTGCCGCTTCTACTCAGCATTGCAGCAATCGTTGCTCTGGAGATGCCTCCAGTGCAACGGTTCGCAGAGGCACGGGTAGAGAAGCTTTTGGATCCTCTGTTTGTCGGCGATGTTTCTGTAAACGGCATCGGCACCAATGTTCTGACCGCACTCTCGGTATCCACTCTTATCGTACGGTCATCTTCGTCTCGCCCCGATTCGATTGCAATTAAGGATCTTCGGATCTCCTTCTTTCTTCCCGCTCTTTTATGGAATAAGGTACAGATCGGATCAATCAGGACGGATGTTCTTTCGGGTCTGATTACCCGTACCGAAGAGGGAGCGTTGATCCTTCCGGTCATGCCCGAACCTGTAGAGCCGCAGGTTGAACCACCGGAAGAATCTCCCTGGAAAATTACGATTTCATCAATTCAAATCGATCATATTCAATGCCTGTATCGCGATTACCAGACCGAGGTGTTCGCCTTTGTATCCGAAGCATCACTAACCGGCGCTTTGCCGCAACTCGACTCTATCGACTTTGACCTTCTGGTTTCTCAAGCTGCGCTCCGGTCACAATGGTGGAAAGGGCCGGTGGAAAAAATCATGATTCGGGGAAGTACCGGCGAAAATAAGCTGACTCTCGATACGCTTGCCGCACTTACCGGCGGCATGAAAATAACCGGGAAGGGAACAATCCCCTTTTCCAGCGAAGTCAACTGGGACGCATCGGCACAGGTGCAGGGAGATATAGGAACGCTACTCTTTCTGCGGGATATGGCACCGCAGCTTGCCCGAACCGGAGAAATATCTATCGACGCATCTGCCCGGGGAGATTTTGCCCAACCCCATATCCAGACCATGGTTCATGCCGCGGATATCGGCTATGCAGGATATTCGGTCGACTCCTTACGGCTGAGGGCGACCTATGATCAATCGGACACCGCAAGCATCAGGGCTTTCACCCGGGGGATCGGAGGGAACGCCCGCCTGGACGGATATGCCGTTATCCCGCTACCTGCCGATTCATTTCGAATAGAACGCTATGCTCTGGATGCCCGAATCGACAACCTGGATATCTCCCGTATGCAAATCCCCGAAGCTACCGGGGAGATTATGGCCGATGCGCAGGTTGACATGCGTGCCCGGATCTCCGGCACAGGCCTGGAAACGCTTCCAGCATATGCAGATATCAAAGCTCGTCTTGCCGGTCCTGAGCTGGTTTCCGGTCCTGCCAGACTCAGTTTTCTTCTCGATACCGCCCAGTGGAATCTGGATTTCGATTGGGACAGAAACCGGATTACCGGCAACGGACGCATTGTCGCCAATGAAACCATCACAGGAAATCTCGCAGCGCAAATCCTCGAGCCTTCGCTTATCTCGAAATCTTTCACCGGTTATACAATAGAAGGAGCATTGTATGCACAGGCAGATATGACAGGGCCTCTTTTAAGCCCTCGCATTCAAATGAATGTGTCATCACCAAAGCTAACCTGGCTCAATATGAACATTGATACTCTGTACGCATCGGCAGAAATTCCCGGAAGCACCCTTGAGATTGAAAATGCCTATGCCGTCATTTCGGGAAGACTTGACAGCGCGCTCGATGTTTTCGATATCCCCAACGCGGGGGGAACCGTGACAATCGAAGCCAATGCATCGGGGACACTGACAAATCCCTCGGTAACAGCAGAACTGAACGGTAACAATCTGTATTATGAACAGTTTACTCTCCAGAGCGCTCAAGGAAAGGTAAGTCTGGACAGTCTCAATAAACTCAGGTGGCAGGATCTTCGTCTGGAGAAAGCAAAAAGTTCACTTATCAGCAATGGGTATTATATCATGCACGAAGATTCACAGGAAGTGCAGCTCAGAACCCGTCTTGTGGACCTGAAAGGAAAAGAGCAAGAACCCGGTGGCGATATTATAGCATCGGGAATCATACAAAAGGGGCGCTTTGAGGGCATAGTGCGACTTGAAAAGATCAGAATCGGAACAGCTCTCCTATGGGCGCCCGTTGAAATGGAGGCAGGGGGCGTTCTCAATGCGACGGCAGATATTGCCCGTACTCCCGCCGGTATGACCGGCGAGATGCACTTTCGTCTGGACAACACCGCCTATCAGGGCATTGCTCTGGGAGCTATTGACGGCAGCGCATCGCTCCGGGACACCTTTGTGTGGGCCCATGCCGACCTGCTGCTGTACGATTCGGTGCCCGACATTGCCGTTGACGGCCGAATTCCATTTGCTTCCCCGGGCACTTTCGAAATCGACACCAGCGGAGCATCGCCTTTTTATATAACCGTACGGGGCGATTCAATCCGGCTCGAGGAACTGGACGGCATGATGGGTGACAGCCTCAATGCTTCGGGAGGGCCGGCACGTATCGATGTAAGCCTGCGCCGTAATGCCGCGGCATGGTTGATTGACGGCGACATTGGTATCAAAACCACCACCATTACCTATGAACCATGGAACCTTTCGGCTTCAGGAATTAAACTCGCATCATCATTGGAAGGAACGCTGAATACACCACTTCTTACCTTTTTGCTCTCAACGGATAATATCGAACTATCAGACCAGACAATTATCCGATCGAAATGGAAAGGCACATTGCATGGTGATACGGTACAACTGGATACCGGGTATGCCTATTTCGAACAGGGGGGTTCTCTGAAAGTCAGCGGCATGATACCACTCAGTGAGGTAAACAAAATATTGTCGGGAGGCGATCCTGATCTCCAGTTCGAGTTTACCGATGTTCCGATATCGATTATCGAGCAGTTCATCCCCGGTCTGGAGATTGAAAAAGGTGTTTTGCAAGGCGGTGGCACTATAACACTCAAGGACGGCAGGTTTTACTCTACCGGATCCCTGCGACTGGAAAACGGTGTATTTGCCTTTGAAGGCATCGATACGGAAATCGGACCGGTCGAAGGAAGAATAAAATTAGCCGGGGATACCATGGTCATTCAATCGATGGAAACTGAATTAGGTGATGGCAGCATAGATATAAATGGATGGATCGCTTTGCGTCCCGGTGGAGGACTTCCCTATATGAATATTAACGTTGATGCCGATGATGCTTCGCTGGAAATGGAAAACCTGGCTCTTGTCCGTGTCGAATCCGCCGACCTGAGTATGGTATCACGGGATAATCGATACCTTTTGAAAGGAAACCTTGACATGGGCGAGACCCGGATTATTCAGGAGATCTGGGTTCCCCAGCTCATCGAACTCGCCCGTCCACGTCCCGGCGCTCCTGCAGAACCGAATGAATTTTTGCAGCAGCTGGACCTTCGGGTCAACGTTGGATTGGAGCGGAATCTCTATATTGATATGAATCTTGCCGAGACGCAGCTTACCGGGTCGGTAACAATCACCGGAACTGCTGCTCAACCGGGAATTACCGGTTTTGTCGAGGTCGTTGAAGGTGATATATTCTATCTTGACCGGCGATTTGATATTACCGAAGGCTTTGTCCGGTTTTATGATCCCCGGGAGCTTAACCCATCGCTTTCTATAACCGCAACAACCGACGTTGTAACAGTCTCGCCTTCACCGGGAACCGAGGTTCCCGAATCCGAGACCTATACGATTACGCTCATCGTTACCGGCACGCTGGAAAATCCGGAAGTTATTCTTAACTCCGAACCGCCGCTCAGTCAACCTGATATTGTCAGTGTCCTCACGCTGGGTACAACCCTGGGCGGTGTCAGCGGTGAACTGGCCGACCGCATTCAAAGCCTGGCTGCAAACCAGTTGATCGGATTCGGCACTCGAAGGCTCGAACAGTTGCTTGGATTGCAGGACATCACGATTACCGGCGATGTTTTTGGCACGGGCACCGAAGCGCAGGTTTCGCTGACCAAGAGAATTTCAGAGCGCTTGACCCTTACCTATGGCACCGCACTGTCGGCGCTGGGAAATCAGAT
This sequence comes from Chitinivibrionales bacterium, assembly GCA_014728215.1. Classification (NCBI taxonomy): domain Bacteria; kingdom Pseudomonadati; phylum Fibrobacterota; class Chitinivibrionia; order Chitinivibrionales; species Chitinivibrionales bacterium. The sequence continues at coordinate 32,353 of WJLZ01000117.1, read as the reverse complement.
TGTCACCGCAGTCTATCGTTTAACAGGATGGCTCTTTTTAGTAGGAAGGGCCGGTCAGGAGGGAAATACCAGTATCGATCTTAAAGTAAGGCTCAGTTGGTAAAATTACAAAGACAGGAGAAGCTTTATGGACAAATGCGCATTACTACTTTGCATCATTCTCATTGGTATCCCTGTCGACGTTGTGTTTGGACGGGCCAAGCCGGTTGTGGATGATGTTATCTTTGCCGGCAATGAGACATTCCCACGGGACATACTGCTGCAGATTACGAATCTTCAGCCGGCGGGTTTTTTCCGCAAAACGGATTTTTCCGAATTCATGATGGATATGGATGTCAGAGCGCTTGAGCGTTTCCACCGGAGCAAAGGTTTTATTGATGTTTCCGTTGAATCCTGGACAATTAAAGATGATGGAGAAGACAGGGTTGATGTAAAGTTCGACATTAATGAAGGCAAGCGGGTAGTTGTCGATTCTCTGTCCCTTGCTCCTAATCCGGTAATTACCGACTCCCCGGCCGCAGAATTTCTTAAAACAGAAGTCGATTCTCCACTCAATATGGCCTATGTTAATGATGATGCCGATACCTTAGAGGACATTTTACAGGCGGCAGGTTTTCTTGAGGCAAAGGTTGAACCGAGGGTCGATATTGATTCAAACCAGTATCTGGCCGACGTCCGGTTTGAGATAACGGAGGGGCCTGGAATTATGGTGGAAAACATCCGCATTGAGGGCCTTACAACGGTTAAACCTCTGGTGGTAAGAAGAGAGCTGAAATTTGAACCGGGAGATACACTCACGTCAAAAAGAATTCGCAAATCCCAGCGACGGTTATATCGCACCGGCCTGTTTCGATTTGTGCGTATTGAACCGCTCATTCCCGATTCGGCCGAAACGCTTACGGTCATCGATACGGCCGTGCCGGTTGTTATTACAATCGATCAAACCGATTACTATACCCTCGAAGCGGGTATCGGCTACAGCTCGACCGAGCGGGTCAGAACCTCTCTGGAACTCTCCTATGCAAATTTTCTTTCGAGGGGGCACCGGATAACGCTGGAAGGCGAACTGTCGGGTATCGAGCAGCGAGCAGCCCTTCGATACGCTACCCCATGGCTTTTTATTTTCCCCCTGCAAACCAGTCTCAGCGCCTTCTACAGGCGAATCGATACACTTTTCTTTGAAGTCCCGCTCGGTTTCAGCGGTGAATTCGCCGGTATTGAAGCCGCACTTGGTCGACAGACCGATTTCCATTTCGCCTACCGTTTCTGGCTCATGTATGAGAAGGTACTCCGCGTCTCAGCAGCATCGCTGGACACCCTTCCCGAAGATGTTTCCAACAGGGACACCCGGAGTATCGGTGTGGACCTCACCTATGACCGGCGCAATGACATTTTCCTTCCCACCAAGGGCATATATGCTCTTGCAACCAGCGAAGTGGCAGGCATACTGGGGGGAGGAGAAACAAATCAGTTTGTAAAGACCACCGCTCTGGTGAGTGGCTATACCCATTGGCGTGAAATTCTATATTTTGCGACGGGAGTGGAGGCCGGGTGGGCAAAACCCTGGGGTGAAAGTGAAATCGTTCCCCCTCAAGAGCAATTCTTTGCCGGAGGACCACGCTCTGTACGAGGATATGAACTCAACAATCTAGTGACCAACGAAACCGGCGAACCGGTGGGTGGCAATGTTCAGCTTGTCTTTCATGTTATCGATATCCGGTTTCCTCTTTTCTGGTGGTTTTATGGTGCAGGCTTCCTTGACGCCGGCTTTGTATGGCAGGATACTGAGATTGTCGACTTGACTGATATTAAATACGGTGCAGGACCCGGTCTTCGGCTGGTAACGCCGGTCGGGATGTTTCGTTTCGATGTCGGGTTCAAGCTCGATAAGGAAGAAGACCAATCACTTGTCGAATTGTATTTTGATTTCGGTATGCCCTTCTGAAAATTTTTCCAAAAACACAAACTACGGTTCTCATATTCGAGAAGAAAAGACCTTCAACTGGCGGGGAATTCTTCAGCGGTAACATCAACCGGAAAGCCGCATTTACGTTCCAGTGTCAGCCGGAATTTTTTCATATTTACATTCCAGGTAAGGTTTGACCGGGTAAGTAAATCCAGACCATGAAGAAAATAATCGTCGATATTATTATAAATATCATGATGAGCTTCTACATAAATTCTTCCGTTCAACATCCCTATTTTTATCGGTTCGTAGAGTATGGTAACATTCGTACCTTCTTCGGTTCGCTCGTAAAGCTCCTTAATATCGTCGGGATAGAGCCTGATACAACCGTGAGTAACCCGCCGTCCGATTGAAAGAGGAAAATTGGTACCATGTATGCCATACCCGTCCTTATCCAACCCGAGCCAATGTTTTCCCAGCGGATTCCGTGGTCCGGGAGCGATCTTTTTAACCCCGTACTTTTTCTGGAGAGATTTGGGAACAAACCAGGTGGGATCTTCTGTTTTTGTCACGATTTTAAATGAACCCTGCGGGGTCTCCCAGGTATTGTCGCCTATTCCAACGGGATAGGTATAAATGGTTGCGCCGCTGTCTCCAAAATCGTAAAGCCGCATTTCTGCTATATTGATTACAATTCCTCGTTTCTCGATTCCGGGAAGAATCCACTGGGTAGGAATAAGCAGTTCCTTGCCTTCAGGTGGGATCCAGGGATCGATTGCAGGATAGAGATCGGTAAGCTCGTTGAATCCGATATTATATTTTCTTGCTATCTGGGCAAACGTTTCCCGATCCTGCACGATGTGCTTTCCCGGTTTCCCGATGATGCTCCCTGCTTGCTGAGCATAATAAACCGAGTTGTATAAAGATTTGTTTCGGTTACTTTCGGGCGCCGATACACATCCGAGGGAAAATATATAGAGCAGCATAATAATAATTATATACATTATAGCTATTCCTGTTATACCGCAGGTGATCCAGCGAATATTTTATCATTATGACAAAAACCGCTTTCTTTGTTAATATTTATGCATAAGCAAATCCTTATTGTTCACACCCTAATATTTAGCAATTACAGGGCCAGACATAATCTTTAAAAAAGGGAACAGCAAAGAGATAAAATGGCATAAGAATTGCTGAATGTAAAAGTGGAGGACTACCCGATGCAACATTTACTTAAAGTAAAAACTTGAGAAGTGGTGTACCGTGCCTATGTACTTTTTATAAAAGGAAAGGAGTGACACAATGAAAGCGACACAGATGGTAAAAAGGATCGCTCTCTCGGCCCTTGTTCTTGGAATGGTGATTTTTCAGAATGGTTGCAGTTTGATGGCGTCCAGAATGTGCATGCAAGAAGATGCAGTAGCAAATGGCGTCCAGCAGGATCAGGTTGACGGCATGGCGGACGGCATGGCGGACGGTGTAGCTGATGCTGAAGATGCTGCTGAAAATGCCCAGGAAGCATCTGAAAATGCTCAGGAGGCGGCGAATCGTGCTGAAGAGGCTGCCAGGGAAGCTCAACAGGCTGCAGAAAAAGCAGAAAATATCTTACAGGAAACCATTCAAAAATAATGGAGCAAAACGCAAAGTTCCAGCAATATCCATTTAAATCGCACAAATGAGTGACCGCAGGCGGAGTGGCCGGTATATCCGGCCACTTTTCGCATATCCCTGTCAACCGGATTCTCTCTAATACATTAATTTATTTTATAGATACGACAAACCAGGTAAATCAGAAACGTCTGCAGTTTTACAAGGGATTCATGGAAACCCAAAAATCCGAAAAACAGGAGAGATTCACATTGAAATCGCAATTTAAACGCTTAACCAATTCCTGCTCCAAAAAATCGCCAGGGTCATTTTTATCAAGATCATTCCTGTGCATGTGCTCCATTTCACAATCAGTTATTCTTCTTACCGCAGGAATCTTTTTGTTTTCTCTTACCGGTTGTTCATCATATCGGATTGGCTCCCGCGATGGTGTTCCGATGATACATTCCGGTGTCAGGCACGTGAGTTCAGCGGTTACTGAGGCCGCATCTTCTCCCTCCTTTTGGATACCTGCCACCGCAGCCGGTTTGATATATTTGTTCAATGGTGATAAGACAATAAGCGATTGGGCTTCTTCAACCAATCCGATTTTCGGTTCACCAGATCGTGCAGGCCGGGCGAGCGATCGTTTTCTTGAAGCAGCACAAATCAGCGCCAAGTCCGCCGTGATTCTCAAGTATACACTCGGGAATTCCGATCTCCGGGTTTTGCCGGTTATAACAGGAGTCGGCGCCGGATTGGGCGCGGTTGAAGCCAATCGTATGATTACCCGTCACATGAAACGAAAAACCGATCGTATTCGTCCCGACAAATCTGATGACTACAGTTTTCCTTCGGGACATACTTCCACCGCGTCAGTCCATGCCGCTGTCGGTGCACAGATGGTTCGCCGAATGGATATCGCCCCCGTAGCCAAAACCCTGAGCACCGTCGGCTTCTCCCTGCTCACCGCCGCAACAGCATGGGCAAGAGTCGAGGCCCGGAAGCACTATCCTTCCGATGTCCTTTTTGGAGCATCCCTCGGTAATTTCTGCGCCACCCTCCTTACCAATCTTCTCATTCCCCAAACACCCTTGCCGCTCAATGCATTAAATGTCCATTTTTCACCCGAACGGGTCAACCTCACGATCACCGTTCCAATCAAAAACCCCTGACATACTCAAAGCAACATCCTTTCGCCCCGCTCTGCATGATCGCATTTCGAGGTTAACAATGGTATGCTATTTGCTTTATTCTATGGAAAACTGGTGCAGTTCTTTTCTTTTTGATAAACGGTCAATAACACGCTCTTTACTTAATCCGGTGGAGGCATATTCTTTTCTCTCGTGAATTGATATGCACCTGTTCCCTGTATTAACCACTTTACAATATACCGTTAATTTGAAATGGGCGGATCATGCAACAATTACATGGTACAATATTCATCATTTCCCATTTTCGACACATATATACTCATTTGTGCGAAAAACCGCTCCCTTTACACAAGAAATCACCACGACTGTTTCTGGCCCCCTTTTTTATCCTCTGTTTTCTTTCTGCAGGCATGTGTGGGACAGACGATGAAACCGATACCCTTGCCGATTCCGGAGCATTTCCTGAAAAAAGGCCCTCTCGCCCGGCATGGGAGTATCCGGTATCATTGCTCGGAAGAATGCCGACACTTCCAATCTATTTGATGGCCCGTGCCGGTGCAGGTGTCGCCAACTTTGTGGAGGAACGGAATATCGCCCAGGTTCTTCTGGGCATTTTATTCGGAAGACGGGCCTTTGTTATTGTGCCGTCATATCTCCCCAGAGACGGTTTCGGAATACATTTCAGCACAACGGACAACTTTGACCCATCACTCCAGATATCGGGAATGCTCAGATACGGCTCTCTTGACCGCCATGGTATAGATCTGACACTCATTAAATATGATATACTCGATAGTGATATTGATTTTGGGACCTCTATCAACTATCGCTATATTCCAGATGAAGAATTTTTTGGTATTGGACCGGATACCCGAGAAAGCAATGAAAGCATCTATGGTCAACGAAACATCGAGTTGATTCTCTCGATGCGGTATCCGTTGCATCGGATTATTTTTCCCTGGGCAGGCATCCTTGGCGATGCCTGGTTTATATCCGAGGGACGGGGAGATGAGGCGCCTGAGATAGAGGAGCTTTTCTTTGCCCCTTCAATTCCCGGCCTCAGAAGCGATCCTTTTTTTCTGGGAGTACGGGGCGGAGTAATTCTTGATACCCGAAGGGAAAAAATACCTCCGGTAAATGGCGTACGGGCCGAAATCGGCGGTGGGGTGCACAATGAAGTGAATGTTGATGATTTCGGGTTCATGACTGCATTCGTCGACCTTAAAACCTATCTGGAAATTCCGCGCCTTTCCGATCGCCTTTTCATATTCAGAGTTGCAGGAAACTTCAAAAAACCCTTTGAAAACAGGGAAATCCCTTTTTATCTGCTCAACAACATTGGAGGTCCTGACGCGGTTCGGGGGTATGACGCCGGCCGCTTTATTGCCGAAGATTTTGTTCTTTTTTCGGGTGAATATCATTTCGCAATCTGGAAATTTTTCGAACGCAGGATAATTTTTCAAGCCTTTATCGATGCCGGTGAAGTATCCGATGATATCTTTCAAAATTTTACCACCGACAATCTGAGATTCGGCTACGGCGGCGGGCTCAGTGTTCATGTCGGTTCAACGCTGCTTTTCGATTTTGACCTGGCATTCAGCAAAGAAAATATTCGGGCCTATTTAAACTTTGGAGTGGAGTCGTGGTGGGTATGGCAGGAAGAATAACACAACAGCATCTTTTAAAATACTTTGTCATGCTCTTTGCAGGGATGGTGATAGGGGGATCTGAAAACGAAAACCCCTGTGTAATCCCCGAGCCCTTTCCTCCCGATATGCAGTATATACCCATGCCTGAAACAAAGGATAGAAATTTTGTCAGTATCGGGATCATGAACATAACCCGGGCTTCATTCATCTATCCTCTCGACCCGGTCCGTCAGATCAGGAAACTCACCGGGAGGTATTATCCTGCAATGAATATCAATGCATTTGGCGAAGTACCCAATTCGAGCTGGTATGTCAACCGGAAGACCGGGGGAACAATGAGCCTTGATGAAATTGTCAGGGGCCCCAATACAACCGGTGGTCCGGATATGAGCAACCGGTGGCTTATCTTTCGTGCAAAGGATGTCGGAAAATCGGCCGGGTTCCATATCAAAGATGTACGGGGAGACCGCTATGTCATCAAACTGGATCCTCCGGGATATCCTGAGCTGACCAGCGGCGCGGAAATGATTTCCACCAAAATTCTTTATGCAGCGGGTTACCGCGTACCCGAAAATTATATCGTCTATTTCGATCCCCGCAGGATAGATATCGACAGCGGAGTAACGATCATCGATGAACAGGGGCGCACCCGGGAGATGAGCCGGTACCATCTCGAGAAGATCCTGGCAGTTGTAGAGCGAACCGAAGAAGGCCTTGTTCGCGGCCTGGCAAGCAAATATATCACCGGAGAACCCCTTAGCGCCTGGCGTTTCAGAGGTACCCGAAAGGATGATCCCAATGATTTTATCCCCCACCAGCACCGGAGGGAACTACGGGCACTGTATGTTATCGGCTCATGGATCAATCATTACGATCTTACCGTTGCCAACACCTTCGACACCTATATAACCCAAAATGGCAAAGGCTACGTGCTCCATTATCTTCTGGATTTCGGCGGCACACTGGGTGCCTCATCTCAAGGTCCGATGTCGAGAATACACGGTCACGAATACTATTTCGATATTCCGATCATTGCATTGCGGTTTATTACCCTGGGCTTGTATACCCCTCTGTATGACCGGTGGGATACGATCCCGTTACCGAGTGTGGGAGCATGGGAAGCCCGTACGTTGCGCCCTCACCGGTTTCGCTATCTTCTGCCCAACAAAGCCTTTGCAAATATGAGCCCTCAGGATGGATTCTGGGCCGCACGCACTGTCATGTCTTTTACCGACCAGCAGATCGACGCGATTGTTGGAACAGCGCAGTATTCCAATCCCGATGCCGCACGCTATATTGCCGATATATTGAAAAAGAGAAGAGATAAAATCGGGAGAGAATTTTATGAGGAGGTCAACCCGCTCGATAAATTTCGTATCGAGGAACCTGCGCAAGGAGCGTATCATCTTTGTTTCGAAGATCTGGCGGTAAAAGCAGGATTTACCGATAAAAGGGCAACTCAGTACCGGTATCGCATCAAGCCGGTTTCCGGCCCCTCCCGCAAATCAGAATGGCAACTAGCCGAAAAACCTTGCCTGCCGGTTCAGGCTGCCACAGAAAAAAGTATGTGTGAAGCGGTTCATATAATTACAATTCGGGATGGTGAAAAATCGGGTGAAGAAATCAAGGTATATGTTAACAAAGAAACCCATGCCCCTCCGGTACTGACCGGAGTGGAGCGCTAAAAGAGAGTATTCCATTTATGCGCAATATAATTAAACCATTCATGGATATCCATAAAAATGAATTGCCCTTTGCTCTTGCAATGTTTTTCTATTTTTTTCTGGTTATCAGCACTTTCTGGATTTTAAAACCCTTAAAAAAATCGCTGTTTATAACCTTTTACGACCGGATCGGCGGATTCAATTTTTTGACATTTCAGATGTGGGGTTCGCAGGCGGAACTGCTTGCAAAGATATTGAATATGGTTGTCGCTGCCGGTGCGGTAACGGTCTTCAGCCTCCTGTCCCGATGGTTCCGCCGTCAAAAAATGACCTTCACCTTTGCTCTTTTTTTCATGGCCTGCTTTGTTATCTTCAGCTATACCATTCGCACTCCATCGCATATCTCCGTCTGGACATTTTATCTGGTCGGAGACCTTTTCAGTACAATTATGGTAGCAACATTCTTCGCCTTCCTCAATGACAGCGTCTCCCCAAAACGGGCGAAACGAATTTATGGTCCCGTAGGTCTGGGAGGGGTTGCGGGAGGCGTATTCGGCGCCACAATTCTCAGATCATGGCTCGAGGTTATAGATCGGAGCCAATGGATGTGGATCTGTTTTACCATGAGCGGAATAATTATCATTCTTGCTTTCTTTGCAGGACAATGGCTGAAAAAACTTCCCGAAAATGGAGATGAACATGAAGACCAGATGCCCCCTGCATCGTCTACAAAAAGCAATCCGGCGTTAGCAGGAGCAAAGCTGGTTTTCAAATCGAGATATCTTCTTTCTATTATTGCGATTGTTGCATTTTACGAGATAGCTTCCACCATTATGGATTTCCAGTTTACCGCCACAATCGAATATTATTTGAGTGGAAAGGAAATCGGACGTCAGTTCTCGACTATTTATATGATAACCAACTGGGTTTCCATGCTCGTGCAGATCTTTTTAACCGGCTTCATAATGACCCATTACAATATTACCGTCGCACTTCTGGTGCTGCCGATTGCAATGGTCTCGGGGTCAACCGCTTTTTTGCTTTTCCCCCTTCTCTGGGTGGGAAGTTTTTTGAATACCGCAGATAATGGCTTTGCCTATTCAATCAATCAGTCGGCCAAAGAAGCTCTCTATGTATCGGTAACTGTAGAAGAAAAATATAAGGCCAAAGCATTTATCGACATGTTTGTTCAGCGTTTTGCAAAAGTTCTGGCCATTGGTGTCAGTCTGATTATCACCCTGATATTTACCGATTTTTCAACCCTTCGATGGCTTTCGTTTATAACCATTGCCATCGCCATTTTCTGGAGCAGGGCAGCACTTAATGTCGGAAAGAAGTATCCCGAGCGGAAAACAGACCATTTCGGCAAGGCATTCAAAAACATCTGGCATCCCCCCCACCCACACCATCGTTCTTAAGCGGAGCAAAACCTGTCTCATAAATACGTTCCTGCCGGCTGCAAAAACTGAGCGGATTCCTTGCATGAGACTCCCTTGCATACTCAATTTTCCTGTTCGCAGGGAGGCAATAACTCCGGTGGTAATCCGTATATTACTTCAACATTGAACACCGTCTGTTTACTTCAGGCAATCTGTTGTACTCTTATTTACCGGAGGTTCTATGCATCCTTGCATGAAAACGCCGTCATACTCTTTCTCTTTTTTTCTCCCCCTGTTCTGTTTCACCATGATATCTCCGATTTCTTCGGCGCCCAGTACCAAGGCCGTCAAAGAAATCGACTTTTCAAAATTATCGGGGACCTGGTATGAGATAGCCCGGTTTCCCAACGAACACGAAAAAAACATGGTGAACGTAACGATAAACATTGCAATCGATAACAAAAAAAGAAAAATCAGTATTACAACAAAAGGAAACAAACACCATTTTGGTGGTGAATCGGTTTCATTCAAAGCCAGAGGATGCCTGCCGGACAAAAGAAAACCCGCTCAACTGGAACTTAAAGTCTTCCCCTTCGTTTCACTGGATTTTTCCATTATTGATATTGATACGGTCAATTATCACACATTCATAGCCTCGGATGATAAAGGCGATTGCCTCTGGTTGTTCGCAAGGAAACCCGATATTTATCCCAGAACATTAACCCGCATGATCCAGAGTGCACAAAATAAAGGATATAAAACGAACAAATTGATCAGGACTCCTCATCGAGGCACCGCACTGGTTGAGCAGTCAAATCCAGAAAAGAAAGTACCTTTCGGTGATAGTTAATATGTCCAACAGCACGTCCGATTATCGCCTGTTCCAATCAATTACAGAAAGTAAGAATCTCTTTTTCGCTTTCAGGAATCGCCACGAAGAGTCAAAAAAAGACTGATTTTCCATAATTGCCCACCGCTGAACGAATATGAGGAAAGGGAGTTCCGACTCAGGTCGGGACTTCCGCTTACTTCGACGCAGCTGGGTACACATCGCTCCGAGCGGTTGAGCGACTTACCGTTATCCTATTCCTTATACCCCATCTCCCTGAGCCGGTCCCGGACTCCTTTAATATAGCTGCGCATTGAGTAGAGTGCTTCGATACAGTCATTGTTTGTACTGTCGGCAAAGATATCGTGCTGGCAATGATCGTATGTATGAAAGAATATTGAATCGAGCGCTACCGAATCCCGCGGATAATCAAAATAGTGCGCCATCCGATTTTCAACAGAACTTCTTATATGAGGAATTTCGAGTAATTGTTCGACCAGGCCATTTTCGACATCGACAAAAAACGTGCTTCCCTCAAAAGTATGGCCAAGGTCCCAGGGAATAAACTGGAATTTATTGATTCTGCTGTTATAATATAAGTAAACATTATTGTTGATACCATCCCAGTTATAGATCAGACGGCTTATTGCATAATAGTCCAGGGCACTACTGCTGTCAAGCCAATGCCAGAGAAACTCCAGGCGTTCTTCAGTGATACCCTCTTCAATGATTCGATTCAATTGGATCAAATCATCAAAACTCCAATCATCATCGGGTATTTTCTTATCAAAATTCTGCTGGACCGTACCGTAGCGAAAGCCAAAATATGATCGGGCATTCATTTTATAGAGGCTGGAAAGGGGTAAATTACGGCGGCTGAAAAAGTGTTCGTCAATTTTTTCGAGCTTCAGGTACAGACCATGGTCTTTTTGGTTGATATACAACCGCACCGGTTGATGGTCGGTAATAAGCAGTGATGTTTTGGAAAAGAAATATACAGCATAGCGATAATGGGAACAGGAGTTTTCTCTGAATGCAGAAAGTACCGTACTCCTAATCTTTTTTCTGGGCACAGAATGCGAGAATGTGCGATACTGAAATGATTTTTTAAACATTTTCCTTGTAACATTACCATGAATACGCAATCGGGCATCAACAACCGAATCGCCTTCACATATGTTAATTCCAAACCACGAATTATAATAGGTCGATTTAAACAACTGGTGGTAGTTTTCCTCGGTCATCGTACAATGCAGATACATAACGGGATCGTTTTCATTGTCCCATGGTTCAAAGACCAGACAACCTTCCCAAGCCAGATTTATTATAACAAGTAAAATAACCACACGTAAATGTCGCAATGTTCTGCCATGCATAATCACCATTCCACCTGCAGTTGTGTATGAACCCACAAACTCTGATTGACAAGAACATGGTCGGGACGTTCATTGGAGAATACCAGATCGACATTGGTTTTCCAGACCGCATCCCGCCCCTGATCAAAAAGGAGTGTCACACCCGGGACAGCCTGCATTTTAGCATCTTGCGAATACCCTGCATCATCGAAAAGAACGCTGAGTCCCAGAACAAATTCTATCCCTTCAAAAACTCTCAAAAATTTTGCCCACTTCGTATATGCCCCAAGCACGCGGGGAGTGATAAAATATACGAACCGTTCTTCTTCTATTATCCCCGAAAGCCTTGTAGCGTGGGGATCGATCCCGACAAAAAGCTCGGAGGTAAAATAGAACCGCTTATTAAAAAACTGTAATGCCGAGCCGGCAAATCCATAGGGCAGATGCCGGTTGTGAAGAAAAGGCATTAGAGAAACGACCACTTTCCGTTTCGGCCATTCCCATTCGAGGGTTCCAAGAAGAAAAAATCTGATATCACCATCAATGCCCATACTCACATAGAGATCCCGCTCCATATTTTCGCTACGTTCACGTTCTCTTTTAAATCGTATATCCCAATCGTAACCCAGCACATGAAATGAATCCATATAGCGATGGGACAATGAACGTTCGATGGTGCGCAGATCATGGCGACTGGAACGTTCTTCGAGGCTGAAATCCTTTTTTTGCGACCCGATACGAAGTGTTTTCTTTTTACCTGCGTCAAACTCTATCCAGGCCTCACGAAGGATAAAACCCAGATCGTTTATATCTCCGTATATTTCCATAAATGCGAGAATATCGTCGGTAACGACCGCTTCAATATCAAGTTGCCCAACAACAATATACAGTGTAGAAGCATCTTTAACCTGCTTGCCTGTTGTTAAATCGAAATAACCATCATTCTCATACCCATACCCGGTCCGTACGGCCCCATCCATTGAAAGATCCGCTGCAATACACATGCTGAGTGTAATTACCCATGCCAGCAACAAAGCGCTTAATTGACAATTATTTGCTTTTATGGTCGTTTTATCCATTTGCAATTTTCTCTCTAAAAAAGACCGCTATAAACGGCGAACGGTGATATTTTTGATATTTCCTTCGGCAATTGTATCTATCCTTGTCATAACATCACGATAGGTAACACCCTTTTTGAAAACCATTCGATATACAAGGTCATAATTTTTAGATTTTCTAATTGTTTTGAATTCAGAATTCATGACCAAATCTCCCAGTCGCATATGCAGCCAGCCGTCGGCAGCATGAATATCATCTGTCTTTATTGAAACCGTATATTTATGATGGCGCTTATCCCTTATACCATAGCCGAGAATATCCATGGAAATCAGCAGAATGCCGAAGAGGGCAAATGCCGCAGTTCCCATCATAAAAAGATGGGTCCCTGCAGCGATACCAAGCGCGATTGCCAAAAAGATGAACGACATATCAAGAGAGTTTTTTACCACCGTACGGAAACGCACCAGAGCCACGGCCCCGATCAAACCGAAAGCCCGCACAAGATTATTGCCGATAACGAGAATAACAGTAGCCGATATAAGCGGCAGCACTGCAAGGGCCCATTGAAACTTTGATTTTGTTCCCATCCGCCGATGGACCATTCCGTGTAATAGCGACAACAGCAGCCCGAATCCTATGGAAACCAGCATCCGGAGAACAATGTCTCCTGCCGGAACCCTGGGGAAAAGCCCTCCTCCTCTGTTAATATCGAAAAGCGAATCAAGCATGAATCCTCCAGCCATTTCCCTGCTTAATGAGAAAGCTCAACCATCGTGTAATTCAACGTTTACTTTTGCACACCAGCGTAACAATCTCCTGTGATAGTAAATGCAATAATAGTGCCAGATATATCAGTACTCCGATTACATGATATGAGGGAATGTAAGGGGAATGAAAAGACGGGGTACGGTCCGGTGCAGGCACCGCAACTATACTATAGTGAGGAGGAGCAACCGACCTTATATGTTTTTGCAGCTTGCATAACCAGAGGGTAATTGTGCGGGATACAAAAATAGCCGCAGAAAACGCCCCCTGTTTCCTACGGCTTTACCGCCTGCGTACACGCAGCAGGTATTATTTACGTTCGCATAGCCAGTTCAAACCGATAAATCCTTGAAGTTGAAGGCTGTTGAGATGATGTTCGGGGCCATTGGTAAAATTGGAACCGCTCCGATTCCAGTTGTCCTTCACAAATGGCTGCCATAAAAATCCGGCCCGGGCGCCAACAATTATACCTTTATTCCAATTCGGAACCAAAAAAGTATAATCGACCACTCCGGCAATTTCGATGATGAAATGGGCCTGATAAAGCGCATCTCTGCTCGCAGTCTCTACAACAGCCTGATCGAAATCAAAGGAGCTGTCGCTGATTTTCAGACGGGTTAAGGCGCCACCGACGCCAAGCTGTGGGTAAAACCGAAGCGGGATATTTGCCATAAAGGGTATCAGATCGACACCGCTATATGCTACCCAGTTAAAGGTCTGAAAACCGCCATCGAGATTGTTTTCACCATCGGCCTCTTCCCACCAGTTGACTGTGAACTGATGACCGAAAATAAAGTAATCACCCACACCAAGCTGTGCGCCTGCACCAAACTGTCCTGCCCAGTCATTAAAGCCATCAATGCCAAAACCGTTAATTTCATTATTGATGTCTTCCATATCGTATTTGCCCGCGCCTCCAAGCACATACTTGACTAAAGACACTCCACCTTCAGAAAAAGTTGGTAAAGAGAAACTCAGAATAGCGGCAACCGTCATCGCCATAGCCGCCTGGAATTTTTTTCGCCTGCACATGGCAACCTCCTTGAATGATAAGGGTAAAAGTTTGCGTCCGATTTATGCCTAAGGTAGGGAGCAATTCTTATGCCAATGACAACCAAATTAAGCCATAATGTATATCAATATTGATCTTCTGTATTTTTTGCTTTTTCGCGATAAAAAGTTGATTGTGCACACCATATTCCCGCTTTCAAAAATTAATTTTTCGAATATGATAATTTATTGATTTTAGTCAATACAATTTATCAGACCTGATAAAATACCCCCCGAAAACCAGCAATTTTTATGCCACCGAACCAGGTTTGTCTCCAGGGAATTCGGCATATCATTTGCCTATTAAATGAAAAAACCTTACTTTTTGCCCAAAGGGACAAATATTTTTCAGAAAGGAGAAGATTATGATGTTCAATATCAAAAAATGTATATGGTTGCCCCTGTTCTGTGCACTCATTTGCCTGTGTCAACCTGTCCCCTTAAGCCAGCGGCAGCAGCTCGTTCTCATATCGGATCAACAACTCATTCAACTCGGTGCTCAATCGTATTCAGCATATCTTGATCAAAGCGATGTTGTACGGGGTACCGGTAAGGCCCGCATGGTAAATCGTGTGGGGGGGCGGGTTAAAAGGGCGGTCGAAACCTATATGCGCCGGGAACGTCTTACCGATCGCATTGACGATTTTGAATGGGAATTTGCTCTTATTGACGACTCTTCGGCCAATGCCTTTGCAATGCCCGGAGGAAAAGTAGCCGTCTTTACCGGCATAATGCAGATTGCCGAAGATGATACCGGTTTGGCGGTTATTCTCAGCCATGAAATTGCCCATGTTATCGCTCACCATGGTAATGAACGAATGAGCCAGGCTCTTCTGTTGCAACTTGGGGCTAGCGCACTCAGTGTGGCACTCAGTGAAGAACCTGAGTTTACCCGGCGGCTTTTCATGGCTGCCTACGGCCTCGGCGCTCAGGTCGGCGTTCTTCTTCCCTACAGCAGACTTCACGAAAAGGAAGCCGATCGTCTGGGAATCATATTCATGGCCATGGCAGGTTACAATCCCAATGAAGCTATTGACTTCTGGAAACGCATGCAAGAAAAGCAGCAGAACGGTCAACCCCCTGCTTTTCTCAGCACCCATCCATCATACGAGCAACGAATCGAACTTCTCAAAGAAAATATGGATGAAGCTATGAAATATTATCAACCTTAGTGATAAGGCTTTGGGAAGAATACAAATGATCCTTCGACACATGTTCATGTATAACATGAGTATCTCGGGACAACCGGAGATGAGCGATGAGGACAAAAGGGAGAAAAACACCCTCTCCCCTAACGCCCCTTCACAAGTGCCCAAGTGCGTCCCCATAAGGATGTCGAAAGTGAATTCACCGGCGGTTGCCGGAGCACATGAAGTGTTCCGGTTTTCTCCAGGATTTTGAATGTTGTCCTGCCCGATCTGCGCCTTCGGAATTCAATACTCACCGTTGCATCGCCGATTCTCAGTGAGCGGATCGTTAGCTGTGGGAGCCAGGCCGGCAGCGCCGGGTCGACAAACAGTGTTTTAAAGGGCGCAACCGGCTGCATACCAAGCATCACCTGTAAAAAAAGCCCGAACGCAGCTCCATTCCATACCTGAGGCGCATTTGCCTTGGGAAATGAACCGGGATGACCATATTCCGTCCGGTCATAACCGCCGATACACTCCGGTACCCGATTGCAATACCAGAGTGATGCCAGATCATAGTTCGCTTCCACAAGTTGCATTGCCTCATGGGTATAACCGTATCTTCGCAGACCTAAAGCTATGGTTGCGTTTTCCACCGGCCATACAGTGCCGAGATGGTAACTCAGAGGATTATAGGCTGCATGATTTGATGAAAGTGTTCGAATTCCCCACCCCGAGAACATATCCCTGGTAAAAAGATTTCGTACAACAAAGGGAACCTTTTTTTTGTCGATAATGCCTGCCGCAAGACAATGACCGATATTGGATGTTTTTCCCCGTATAAGTCGCTTCTGCGAATCAAGACCGAATCCGATATAGCCACCGTCCTCCACCCAGAAATCACGATTAAAATTCTTTTTAAGTGAAGCTGCTTTTGTGTAATATGCAAATGCATCCCGCTTTGCACCAAGTGCAAAAGAGAATACATATGCTGTCTGGAGCGCTGCGTAGTAATATCCCTGAATTTCACATGTGGCAATGGGCGGCTCTACCAGGGTACCATCTTCGTAGACAACCGCATTTTCACTGTCTTTCCATCCCTGATTCCGTGGACCGTCCGGCGAACGGGTAGTATATTCCAGATACCCGTCACCATCCGGATCGCCCATCCGTTCGGCCCAGTTGAGAATTCGACAGCAGGTGTCCCAGTGTTTACGAATTTGATCGAGATTGCCCGTGCATGCGTAGAGATAGGCCATTGATATGACATACATAAGCGGTGACGCAAAATCTCCATAATACCGCAGAAAAGGGTTCTCTCCCAGGCGTGAAGGTATATCCATCCGTGCCTGCTGAATAATTCTCCCCGGCTCTTCATCCCGCCATGGATCATCGGTGCATCCCTGTAATCGCCCCAGTTTTGTCAATGTATGATCGAGCGACCGTCCATGGTCGTAGAGAGCGATCATCCAGGTAGAAGTCAACGCATCCCGGCCGAATAGAAAGGGATAAAGAGGATATCCCGCATAGGGAGCCATCCATTCATCAGAGGAACCGTCAAGCCCCGCTGCGGTGCCCACCAGTTCAACTGAATCATTGAATATACGGGTGAAATGGTGTTTATCTGCAGCATCAAGCCTGCTTAATTGCCGGATCCAGTTGTAGAGATAATTCTCCCGTTCCCGCTGTTGATCTTCGGTGATTTTATGTTGTGGGTCAACCGCTCGTACACTTAACCCAATACATGCTCTTTCTTTTTTAAAAAGATCCAGCTCGGTTTCCAGACTTTTTGTATCGGTTTTTATCCGGTAATCAGCGCCTGATGGTGTAATGATTGTACGCAATCCCAACGCTTCATTCTCAAGACAGAAATGAACATCCCTCGGCTCTTTCGCCATTGAAACTTTTCCACGCCCCTTGCAATTCCGGTTCTGTACATTTTCAAATGACTCGAAATCGGCATCAAGCAGCCACCCAACGGTTACCGATGCACGCTCATTCCAGGTATTTGTAATGCTTAATTCAATATCAAAACCGGCAGGGCGAATGGTGTATCGTACAAAGCAGGTCAGACTTCGCTCCAGTATCCCCTTCTGCCTGTTGATCATTCCCGATCCGCTCCCGCCTGTCCCTCCTGTCTTAACTTCCGGATAAATCAGTGAAAACTCAAGAATATTATTACCCGAAATACCGTGAGAGCATACATAGGGCGCTTCTCCATTTATTTGAAGCGAGAGCTTTTTTAAATACCGGGTGCCGTAAAAAAAGTAGCCGTTAAACCGGTGATCACCACACGTACCACTGGAATCGGCAATAAGCATTGATGATCCTTTCCAGGCATAAAGATCGCCGGGTCGAATTCGGGCTTGGGATAGATAATTGTTTATCACGGTACTGAATTAATTCCCTCAAATTTTTCTTTGAATCGGCAGCATTATGAAGCAAATATTATGCCGGGTTACTGCACCTTTTGGTGGTTGGGAAAGAGAAGATAGTAAAAAACAAATCAAAAGGCATCACGTATGTTTCTCAAGGCTGAAAGGACACGATCATTTCTCTGATATATATCAGGTCGAAAATACACTGTGCCGTCAGAATCACCCATAGCAGTCATATAGAGTACCAAGACCGGAAGTGGTACGGGAAGATTAATAGTGCATGTTTCCCCCCGGGCAAGGACTTCGTGAAGCATGGCGACGTTGTTCTCATCATCGCCAAGAACTAATTCTGCAAGCTCCTCCGACTTTTCAACCCGGATACATCCCGAACTGAAAGTACGGGCCCCCTTTTCAAAAAGAGATGAATAGGGTGTGCCATGGACATAAACATAATAGGGATAAGGAAAACGACGGGGCAAATCCCTCCCAAACCAGCGACAACGCTCCAGATTAACTTCCAACTGAGCAAGTCTGTTTTCTACCGGCACATTCATCGCTGCAACGGTATGCTTAACTACAATTCCATTGGGTGGTAAGCCATGACAGCTTTGGAATTTTCTCGCGGCATCCTGAAGGACGGAATCGAATAATTCTGAATCGGTTATTATTTCCAGGTCGTGACCGGCGGCCAGTCGCTGCCGGGTTCGTGCAACACCCTTGCCTCTGTGTCCCGGTGCGAATTGGGTCCACCCGGGAATACTCTGCCAGCCCCCCTGGGCGGCGATGTAACGGTACTGCTTGTATCCTTTTTTAAGATCACGGTAGATACGATGGCCGATTTTGCACCGTTCGACTGCTATATACACCGAGGGCGCATCGAGGACTGTTTCCATACAGGCGATAATTTCCATGATATTATCGGGACATTCCCTTTGCAGATGTTTATAAAATTCTTCATGATTGGTCTTGCCGTATCGAAGATGCCATATCATTAAGGCCAGTACTGTAGTGAGCAGGATATCCCATTTTGCAAAGACTGCAGGATCGAGATACTCCCATTCTTTGATACTCTGAAGATATGAACCGACCTGCTTTTGCCTGTAGTCCCGGGGATCCAGACCGTCGGCCCGCACACTGTCAATAGCCCGGGTC
This sequence comes from Chitinivibrionales bacterium, assembly GCA_014728215.1. NCBI lineage: Bacteria > Pseudomonadati > Fibrobacterota > Chitinivibrionia > Chitinivibrionales > Chitinivibrionales bacterium. Next base: position 13,299 of record WJLZ01000117.1, on the reverse strand, counting down.
AGCTCCCGTACTTTTGTTCCGTCACGCCAGGCAGCGGTAAACCCACGAATTTCATAAAATTGTATTACAACATCTGTTACAGAAGGAAATCCATCATGTAAATACCTTTTCCGGGGGATCTGCAATGTTTTAACATTTTGATAAATGAGTTCCTGTACCGGATTAGCAAAAAAGATATGTGGCTGATTATCGTTATAGCCTTTGTCCATACCATGCAAATTGAGCGAATATCCGTGCTTGCCATAGTACACATCACCGGTTATAAAAAACCCGAGACTACTTTTGAGTGATCCATGTCTATTTGAAAAGGAGGTAGCAAAATTTGTTCCTGAGTTCCTTCCGTGCGCAACAAGGCCGGTATGGAGAAGCCGGCGGTCTTTCAGATCAAGCACGAAAAGCCGCTTGCGGGTTGATGGCTCCCGGTAGTCAATTATTGTCAAAGGTGAAAAGGGAGAAATCAACTGCCCCATAGAGGAACAAGATCGGCAGACAAAAGGTGCAAGGGGAAAATTATCAAAAACGCAAAAGCTGAAAATCGAAAACGGAATAATCGGTCATGCAACGGGCCCGAAGAGATTGAAGAGAAATTGTTTTTCATCACTCCCCGATTCCGGTTCGTCCGATTATCAGTAAAAATCGATAGAATGACGTGATCAATATACTCCCAAATAACCGCTACTTAATCTTCACCCGTTTTCCATACACCAGGGAGCATTTGATCGCTCCAAAGAGAATCTTTGCCTTAACGAAAACCGGTAAACGATACTTATCATCGGTGAGCCAGATATCGACACGATCGCCTGCACCGAAAACCATTGCCTTTTCTTTCAGATGAGGACGGACTCTGATACAGGGAAATTCGGCGCCTTCGATATCAATCGTATCGCGCTCGATACAGGCGAAATACATGGGATAGGTTTTTCCCTGCACAAAGGAATTGACGAATACCGTATCCCCGACATCCCAGGGTACGGTACGGAAATAATAAAACGCCGAAAGATAGGTCTGAACAAAGGGGGGAACCGAATCTGAGCAATGCTTTGAATTTGATGCATGTACTTTGCCGCCAACATGATCGTAAACACGCCAGCGGTTTGACCGGTATCGCCCCTCCCGTATGTGCTCCTCAAAAAAAAGAGGATAAAAACCATCTGTATCAATTTCACAACGGCTGTAATCCTTAACCCGGTACAAGGCGCCCAGAAACCGGTGAGTAACCGCCATACCGGTCAATTCGATACAATCGGGGTTTTGGCCCGGAGAAACACTCAAAACGCCGTATCCGGCCGAAACAAACCCCCATTTCACCTCAAATGTCAACTTTTCCTCCACACCCTCGAATTGACACTGAGATATATCTCTCAAGGACAGTATTTTAGGGACATCAAGCGTGTCACGCAGCGAATCCTTGAAAGCGGAGACATAAAGCTTTTTCCGTAACAGAATCTCTTCCTCGCGCCAGTCGATATGGCGGGATGTGTTAATTTTATCTTCGATATTGAAATAAAATTGCTCGGCCCCAGACGAATACATCCTCGCCAAAAGAATAAGAAAAAACAATCCTGCACGAGGTTTCAGAAATATATTCATGATTTTATCGCTTTTTGGATAACCGTTTAAATTCTCTTATAAAATACGACGTTGCAACCAGATATAAAATTTTATTCGCAAAAAAGCATGCCCCTCATACTACGGATCTTCCCCTCGGAATAGTCAAATATTATTGCATCTGAAGGAAATACCGATGGTAAGCTGCAATTGCAGTATCAAGCATTATGCGGGCCTCAGCGGCATCTCCAAACCCCTGTAAAACCATTTTTTCGGGGTCTTTATAATGAGAAAACCAGATCTTGATTATATCCGTTATCCATTTATACTCATCTCTCAATTCCTTCATACCGGAGATTTTGTGCAGTGATGATCCCGGAAGAAGGGCGATAATTTTATTGTCGATTTCTCCATCGTCGAGTATTTTCAAAACCCCGACCAGGCGGACCGCCACCACTCTTCCCCTCCCGATTGCGGGTCCTATAATAATGACATCAAGAGGATCGCCGTCACCCCCCATCTGCTCTGGAAGAAATGTTCCGGGGATCATGCCGTAGTTCACCGGATATCCTATATGAGAAACAATTCTCGGTTTTCCCCGCTTGAAATCCCATTTCAGCTCTCCTGTCGATTTGTCCACCTCCCACTTTTCATTGGTCCCGGCGGGAATCTCAACAACGACATTGACATTTCCAGAAGAATCCACCGCAGCATAGTCTCTGAATAAATGCTTTCGACCGGCCGGAGTATAACGATCCACCCGGATAAGCTGCCCCCTATGGTCGTTACTCTCACCGGCACCATTGCTGGAACACCCGGCCGGCAGTAAGCTGAACACGGTTAGAATAAAAATTGCATTGTGTCCACCAATGTACATAGGGATACCTCCTGATATGACGGTAATTCCGATTTATTCCGATTCTTCAGAATGCCACTGCCCGAAATGATCGGCATGGGTTTTCAGATACGCTCCCGGCGTGTAGAATGTATCGTAGAATCCGGTATCCAGATGATGAGCCTGGAGATAGGTAATAACCATCATGGACGGCACAGTACCGGGAAACTTGCCGAAGGTGTTGTAGATATATTGGGCCTGAAGAGCGATACACTCCTTGAAGATTTCATCGTGAACAGCTGCGGCCGAGGGAAAAACACGTCCGCCGGCAGCACCGGCGTAGTTCGAGAGATGCGGTGCAAAACGCTGTGCCCGATAAATCAAATTATTCCAGCCTGTATTGGCACCACAAGCCGCTACAACCAGCAATTTCTCGAAATCGGAAAGGGGAACAGGAGCATGGTTACTTTTATAGGTGAATATACCATCGGGAATTTCAGCACCCATAAAAAACCGGCGGGACCGGCGGCCAAGTAATGCGTCTATAAGCCCGAATGACTGCATATCATTAAATCCCGTCGGTATCCTAAATCTGGCCATCGAAACCTCCCAGTTTATTGGATCACCAAAATCGACTCTGATATTCATTCCGAACAAGACAATATCCCCGGATTCAAAAAGCAAGCAATCTCTGTACCAGGGTGAAGGACAGATCAGCAGGATAGAGGATCTTTCATCGATTATGTGCCCTTAACAATTGGCACAAGAATTGCGAATTATTCTCGACGTCTTGTTCGTTTGGGTACCAAAAGATCAACACAAACTTCCCAAAGGAGGGCATAATGCAGGAACAGACAACCGTTGACGTTAATGTCGAACCGAAATAGAATTAGTCTCTATGATTATCGATAAACCTATACTTTTCGAACCCCAGACGCTCGGCCCTGATACGCGGGCGATTGAATCATATCTGCCCGTTCCCGGATATGGAATTCTTCCGGCAAACGCATTTTTGATTTATGCACAGGAGCCGGTCCTGATCGATTCAGGACTGGCCTTCCTCCGAAAGGAATTTATCCAGGCCTTGCGGGGACTTATCGATCCGGAAGACCTTCGCTGGATATGGCTGACCCATACTGATCCCGACCATATCGGAAATCTGGGTGCGCTCCTTGCACTGGCGCCTCATCTTAAGATAATCACCACCTATGTGGGAATGGGGAAAATGGGGCTCCTGATGCATCCTGTCGATCGCTGTTATCTCCTTAATCCCGGACAATCACTGAATGTCGGCGACCGTCAACTGCTCTGTATCAAACCGCCGGCCTACGATGCTCCGGAAACCACGGGTGTGCTTGATCAACGTACAGGTAATCTGTTCAGTTCCGACTGCTTCGGGGCCGTGCTTAAAAAGCCTGCCCCAGCGGTCGAAGTTATCGATCAGGATGACCTTCACAAAGGACTCATCACCTGGGCAACCGCCGATTCTCCCTGGCTTTCGTGCGCCGATAAGTATGTCGTCGATCATGCAATCGATTCGCTCCGACACGTGGGCCCCTCGATGATCCTGAGCAGTCACCTCCCCCCTTGCAGGACCATGCATGAAATGCTCTTTAGCGCACTTTCTACAGCAATGGATGTCGAACCTTTTTCGGGACCCGATCAAAGGGTGAAGGAAATAATGCTTGCGGAAATGACAAGATGAGAAATTGAAGGTTAAAGCTCTTCTTCTGTTTTCGCTACAAAGCATTTATTCTGCAATTCGGTAGAGAGTTCCTTTAAAAATCCCGGTAAATCTGCAGTATCCTCTGTAGTAGTTATTTCGAGAGGGAAAAGAACCGGCCTTTTCAAAAAAACTTTGTCTTCAAGGTAGGGCAACGCATAATTTTTCATCCTTTTTGACTGCAAAAGAAATATCCCTGAATAATGAAGGCAAAAAGAATGCCATCAAAAAGCTAGTACAGACCTGCCCAGACAAAAAGCCGGCTCCATTCACGGCATCCAGCTAATAATCTCCTGATCGGGAAAGCGCGTTCTTAATTCTGAGAATGGCCGTTTTTGTTTCCGGAATCACTACCTCGCTTATCCGGTCGGCGACCTTTTCAAAATAATCGCAACAGGGTGATTCACCCGGAATGTGGATCATATCGATCTGCCGGAGGTCACCTCTGATACACCGGTGAAAATCGAAGGCAACGGATATTCCTTACAGGCACTTACCAATGATATCAGCCTGTCCGGTTTCAGCATCTCCCCCCGTATGTATGAGGATACACCACATGAGGTGACCGTCACTTTTCCCGATCTGGGACCGCTCAAGATAGGGGCTCGACGGATCTATTACGATAATGTGGGTCCGGGAAAACGGCGGATGGGATTTGCATTTGTCATTTGTTCATCGGAAACCAGAAATGCACTCATGCTCAACACGATAGGCCGTACCGAAACCTGGGAAACAGCCCACGAACGCCGGATACGTAACAACGGAATAATGGCAATTCATTTTGCTTTCGTCCTTCTCCGCGGCCATGCCTCCTACGAGCAGGTAGCCGCATACAGCCGCTTCGATGTGGGCGCATTTTTCGGTCACCGGTTCTGATCCTCCCAACCTGTTTCCGCCGTAGTATACGCTCATGCATTTATCTCATGATGACGCCGATGCGTAGGCCCGCAAACCGGCATTCCATAAAAGTCCAAGTATAAAAGTAAAGGCAAGGGTAACCGCAATTATGGTTACCGGGACAGCTGGGTTGAAGGGCTCCAGCACGATTCTGGCAGGATAGGACGCCATCAGGAGAAAAGGGCAAATTGTTGTCAGAATGATCCGGGTAACGCCGGTGAAAATTCTGTCAGGCCGCTCGATAAACCGGTTGAGATGAAAAAAAACGGCTTCCATGCCCTGGGAAGAATGGAGCCAGAACACCGGAATAATGGTCATCATCCGAACGCAATAACGCAAATAGGCGCCGTTGACAAGAAATATTACAAACAGCAACACTTTCACAAAACTCACCGTCCCATCATAGCTGTTCAAAGCCCAGACGCCTATGGCTGCAGCCATGATTAGGTTCATAAAGGAATTGGCGGCAAAATCACGAAGGCTGACAAAGAAGAGTGATGATACCGGACGAATCAGATAATAATCCAGATCGCCCCGGTTGACATAGGTACTTAAATGCCAGAGGTTATTCGAAAAAAGAGTCATGCTCAACGCATCGACAACCAGAAAACCGGCCACAAACACCCGCATCTGATTCCCTGTCCACCCCCCAAGAACATCCGTATGCAAAAAAACAACTTCAAAAAACATAAAGTTTATCACATAATAGATGGTATCCATGACAATCCGGAAGAAAAAATCGAGCCGGAACTCCATGGCCTTTGAAAAGGAAAACCTGAGAAAATAACCGAATAATCGAATATAGCGTAACATATTATGGCTAAGGCTAAGGTTAAGGTTGATTTCGATTTGAGACAAAAGACCTGTCCCGGGGTGCTACCGGGAGAAGGACAAGCATTTGAGCGGAAGAAAAATCTACCATCCTGATCCATTATCCTCGTTTATTATCTTCTTCTCTTTCAACTTTTTCCATTCTCTCTAAATCCCCACCCCCGTATACTTATACTTTCCCCGATACCATATCAGCATAAATCCTGCGGTAAAAACGGCATTCCAGAGCGCCATAATTCCAAGCCCCTGTAAGAGCTGAGTAAAGGTAACCTCTCCCATCAGACAACGGATCGGAAAGCTGGCAAAATAGGCAAAGGGAAGAGCTGTAAGAAGCGGCTGTATCCATTGGGGGAAGAGCGACAGCGGTAACATCGAGCCGCCCAGAAGGCCGGTAATAAACCGGGCGATCACCAACAGGCTCCAGACATTGTCGGCCCAGAATGCAATCAGTTCTATCATACTGTTAAAGGTAAAAAAAAGCAGCGACGCCGCGGCAACAGCCAGAAACCCCTGTACAATTCCTGAAAGTGTCAGGGACAGCTCCGAAGGATCGGCGATGTATGAACTGAGGATAATAATCAGAATACTCTGGGCAGCAAATACTACGCAATGGGCCAGGTTGGCGGTAAACTTATAGACAAAAACAGAAACAGGATAGACAAGGTATTTTGTCAATGCACCCTGATAAATATCCTCGGAGAAGTTGCCGAACTGCATCCCCCGCACTGCTCTGCCGATCACCGGGACCAGCAGATAATATATCATCATTGAGCGGAAACTGTAGCCGCCGATTTTCTCCGCGCCGGAGCTTTCGAACACTGCTTTCCACAGGAAATAAGCGATGCTGAATTGGGCGAGAAGGGAAACAACAAACTGTATCCAGAAATTGACCCGGTAGGCAAAAATTTTCCGTAGCTCCTGAAAAAAGACCTGGGGCATTACAAGTCGCATTAGTATATTCATCCGTCTTTCTGGATCGATTCGATAATGGTGCTGATATCTTCTTCTTCGATAGCAAGGTCGGCGATATCCCAGGAGCTGAGGATATGCTGTGCCGCAGCGACCGCATACCGCCGCTGCACCTGCACCCGGAGGATATTATCGGTTCCGGGCACCACCCTACCGATCGTTTCCGGTAAGGATGAGGCGATTTCCGACACCCTAATACCCTCGGGGAGATGGGCCGTAACAATTTTATAGCGCACATGTTCGCCTACGATGTGGGTCAGGGGACCGTCATAAACAATCGTGCCTTTACGGATAATAATCAGCCGTTCGCAGAGCGATTTGATATCTTCCATATAGTGAGAAGTGATAATCATTGCAGGACTATGGCGACGGTTATATTCCAGAAGGAAATTGCGGACTGCGCGCTGGGAGGTTATATCGAGGCCGATAGTCGGTTCATCGAGATAGATGACCGATGGATTATGCAGCAGCGCGGCGATCAACTCCATTTTCATCCGTTCGCCAAGCGAAAGCCGGCGTATCTGAGTCGTTAATAGATGTGAAACATCAAGAATCGTCGCGAGGTTCTCCAGCCGGATATGATACTCTTCCTTGGGGATACGGTATATCTCTCTGAGCAGTAAAAAACAGTCTGCTGCAGGAAGGTCCCACCAGAGTTGTGCTTTCTGGCCCATGATCAGGGCGATTTTTGAACGGAATTCGTTTTTTCGCTCCCAGGGATCGTAGCCGAGCACCGAGACCGTCCCCCGATCGCGAAAAATAACACCCGAAAGAATTTTTATAAGCGTTGTCTTGCCCGCACCATTGGCGCCGACCAGGCCGGTAATTTCTCCCTGATTGATCGTAAAGGAGACATCGGTCAAAGCCGGCTTGTATGTCCACGCCCGTCGGAAAAGAGAGCGAATCGATCCCCGAAGCCCGGGCTGTTTTTGATGGACTTTGAAGGTTTTACAGAGATTTTGTACTTCGATTGCCGGCATAGGATTCTGTTTTCGGATAATTCCACGAGCTTCTCTGAGGATACTTCGCTTTAATTATGAAGTAATTTTCTGATTCAGAAAAATACATCTTGTTTCACCCTCGCGGGTTCACCGCCATTCCGGATCGGACCATATAATTTTGGGATTTTCTAACCGCTTAAGCACTCCTTGAAATATTCAGAATCGGCCTATTTCCAGTTGTATACCGGCATCGATAAAATAGTGCAATTATCGACAATTTTTTGGTGCCTGTTTTTGCATACGAACCCCGGAAATTTTGCACAAAGGTCCTCCTGCTGAAATGTGCATATCCGAAGAACCGATCATCCACGCCGGTCGATCACCACCGGTATAACCCGAAATGCCCTTCAAGCGCCGCACCGACAACGGTACCGGTCCCGCGGTCCCCGGTAAAAAGCGGTGTGTAAAAAGGACGGATCCCGATCATGCGGGTTTTGCCGGTTTCCGACTGAAAATTCAATCCAAAAAGCGCACTGACAAAGGGGCCGGCAGCGAAAAATTCCTCGGGATTTTCGGCGTCTTTGGGAGTTTCGTAATCGGGACCATAGTGAAAGCTGGCGCCCAGCCCCGGGCCGACAACCAAATCCATATCATCATTTACGGGGATCGAATACTCGAAAATGAATTCGGGCTCGAACTGCAGCATGTCGAAGGCCACGCCAAAGAGGATCGGACGCATCACCGGCAGCTTGAAACCGACCACCGCCCGGTCATTGAGGTGGTAACGGGTGATAAGCATGATATCTGCAATAGGACCACCTTTTACTCCTTCAGGCGAGCCGACACACATCCGAAGATCATCATAGCGACCACCCAGCATGACATTGAGGCCCAGTGAAATGCCACTATTTTCGGCCGACAGGGGAAGGGATATCAAAGAGATCAGCAACATAGAAATGATGGTGATAGAATGGATTATTTTTTTGAGATGCATATAACGAACCTCCTGAAAGAGTGGGCTGCAATCCAGATTTTTCCGGAAATGGGAAAAATTGGGGAAAATTGAGAAGAAAAATATATGAAGCTACTCACGAGCGGCAATGAATATAATTATTACCTTTTTGAACATTCCTGAATAAAGCAAAAGTTGTTCCATAAATTGTCACTTTTGAAAACGTTCCTCAATAATATCACCTGACATACCGTTCACCAACGAAAGAACTGGGGTCCTTAATGAAATTTCCGTTACCGGCAAACCCTCAGGGGTTTATGCTTCTATTATATGCTTCTATTAATGGAAATCAGTATATCGATCGCGGACCTTCCCCCGGCGATTCTGCGCAGGGAACAATCACCGTCACCTCACCGGAGCACCGGAATCACCTCCGGCGGTTCCGGTAGTGGTAACCCCGAAAAGATAGTTCGGTCGACCACGGCATTCCATGGCTCTTTCTTACCGGAGAAGAATGCGTTGAACTACAGCGATACCAGGCCCCCGGAACATTCACCTTAAACCGAAATCCCCCATCTCATACCATACTCTACGCGAAGTTTACCTATGGCGGACACTCGGTTTCAGGGCGTATAACCGTTTTATGACAGCATACTGCCCCCTCACGGCGCCTGATTCACGTTGCCCCGGCCTTTACCATTCGTACACCACTTCAGGCAACATCACAGGGAAACTGCTCTGAATCTGGCATTATGTTTGCAAATGTATACAACAGCTGCAGGTCCAATCAGTCCCCCGATCCTGCCAACAAACACGATTTACAAACCACTCCGGCTTACGCTTCGGAAGGGGGAAAGGAGAAACCTATGTTCATATTTAATCGACAAATGATATATCTCTTCGTAATGGTAGTTGCGATAAATTCAGCCTCCCGAGGACAATCGGTTTTTCTTGCTGCCGACGGTGCAGCGGCAAAATCGCTGGGAGAGGGGATCGATAACCTGCAGATCGGTTTTTCATTCACCACCGATGGTGTCTATGCCCTTTTCGATTTTCTTCATATCGGTTTACGGTACAGCTATACCGATTGGGCGCCGTCAATGGACGAAATGCTTCCGGAGCTTGACGATTCCCTCTATATTCTCGATATTGAAGGCACTATCTGGAGTATGGAAATTGCTCCGCTGGTCCGCCTGACCACACTTTTTGAGAAAAATGTCATTAATCTCTTTGTTCAGACAGGGGCAGGACTGTATGTAATTCATTCCGAAACTACCGCAAATGCCATCAATCTGCGGGGCGAGCATATTTTAAGGGAACTTGGTGAAGGCACCGGTACTCATTTCGGTGTTTCTGTTGGCGGCGGTGTAACAATCGGCCATGCAACACCGGTTATGCTCCGTTTGTATCCTCAATGGAATTATGTGGCCCGTGATGATCAACCCAATAACTACTGGAATTTTAACGGCGGCCTGGTTTTCGGTCTCGGGAGATAGCCGGGCAAAAACGGTATTGGAAAAATGGATGCGCTCGCAAATCGTTGTCGTTTCCGGATCGAGTCCGGGAGAGGTCTCCTTGTCACAGATATTATTCTTTTTCCGGACTCGTTGAGAAACGTATTGCGAGCGATCTTTCCCCCAAATCAAATCCTCATTTCCGAAAGATCTCTCTCAGAAACACCTCCAGATAACGCCACGATCTTTTTGCCGCACGCTCGTTATAGGCAACTCCCTTCGATTTATCCGAACCTGATTTCGGATTAGTAAAGCTGTGCACCGCGTTGCCGAAAAAGATCAACTGCCAGTCAACCGATGATTTTTTCAAGGCTGCCATGAATGTATCTATATCCGCTTTTTTGATTGAGGGGTCATCGGCGCCGTGAAGAACCAGGACCGACGCTTTGGTCTGCTTCAGCTCTTTTTCGGACGGAATTGGCAGATGCCCGTGAAAGCTCGCAACGCCTTCTACCGGAACGCCGCCAAATGCCAGGTGAAGTACGGTTGTGCCGCCGAAACAGAAACCGATTGCCGCAAGCTTTGTCGAATCCACCCGCTCCTGCCGGGCGAGGGTCTGCAGGGCTGCGCGCACACGCTTGCGAAGCAATTTTGTATTCCCGCGCACCTCCGAGGCCCATTGCGATGCCTGCTCTCTTTTTTTTGTCGATTTGCCGCCGCCATACATGTCGGCCGCAAAAGCATAGTAGCCCATCGCTGCAAGTTTTTTTGCCTGCTCTCTGGCAAAATCGTTGAGCCCCCACCATTCATGGACAACTAAAACGCCCGGCAGATCTCCTTGCACGGTGGAATCAAAGGCGTAAAATCCTTTGAACTGTACGGTATCCACCGAATACTCGATCATGCCGGTTTTGATCTCAGCATGGGCAAGTGCTGTGATTGCAATAACCGTAAATAAAAAATAGCGCATACTTCCTCCTCTGCTGCTGCCGACGACCTGTGTATTTTTACAGGCGCGGCATTTTGTTTCTTTTCTCTGGATAAACAATTCTCACAATGGAAAGCAAACAGCGGGCTTATCGATGATGCTGCTTACCCACCCGACCTTTTGGCTTTATACCCTCGCTTATTCAATTCTTCAACCAGTGCATCACGATGATCGCCCTGAATCTCTATGTGGGTACTTTTAACCGTGCCGCCGGTCCCCAGACCCCGCTTGAGTTCTTTTGTCAATGCTTTCATCTCATCGGAATTGAGCGGCAGACCGGTGATAATCGTCACCCCTTTCCCTTTTCTCCCCTTTTTCTCCAGGGACACCCGCACACGTCCGTCACCTTTTGATTGTGCAACTCCTTTTTTCCTGCTGCAGATGCAGTGTTGAGCCGGTTTGCCGCAGGAGGGACATATCCGGCCTGTTTCTGTAGAATAAACTAATTCAGAGGTCATTTCACCAATATCCTTCCACTGTCGTGTTGATAGGATAATTCACCCTGCGCGATAATCCGTTCTTTCTGCAATCGCGTCAGTTTCTTGAGCCGGTATTCAACTTTCAGTGCCGTCGAACGGCTCCCGATCTCACAGGAAAATGCTATTTCCCTGGGCGGATGGGCCTTCAGATATTTCGCCCGCCGGCGCCCTTCCGAACAATGTTCGATAAATCGCCGCCGTACATCGGTTGTAACACCCGTATAAAGAGTGTTGTCCCACGTGCGTAGTATATAAACATGCCAGACACTTTTGCTTTTCTGTTTTCTCACTGCTGCACGAATATACTTTGCCGGCTCGCTTTTGCATAGATACACATTTGTATTCCCTGGCTTAGAAAATTAAAAAAAAGAGGCTCCATAACCCAAAAACAACCGACATTATGCATCAATATTCATTATATTAACGTAACGGATGCTCAACGCTTCCACTACCTGGCATTTGAAGGCGAATTTAAAATAAATCGAAACCGGTGCTGTTACTGGCTTAATCCATAAAAAGACACACTCGCATTTTAAGCGATTAAGCAACCACCGGTTTTCAAAGGAGTTTATCAATGCTGAAGCATCCACTTTCCGGAGCTGCGCATGCCGCTTCACAATATCTGATTTCTGCTGCTTTTATTTTTGTTCTCTTGATATCCGGCGCACACGCTCAGGTTGTTTTGACCGACGGCGGTAATTCGATCACCGTCCCCAAAGAAAAAATGCATGTCTATGTATTTATCGGCCATTCGAACATGGTTGGGCGGGGATCCACGCCCGACAGTTGTCGTGACTTCTTTTTCATAGCCCATCCACGATGCTGGAACTTCCATATTCAGGATAACTATTCGGGTCCGCCGCATCATGAATGGATTCCGGCAACCGAACCTGTTCACCGGGACCAGCGTAATTTCGAGACCCCTGACAAAAAACCGGTCGGCGGCGGTATGGGAATGGCGGTTGTCAGAGAGATGGCCTCCCGGTATCCAAACCATTATTTTGGAATTATTCAAAACGCCGACGGCGGCACCTCGGTCGGAGATTACGCCTACAACCGTTCTACCGGCAGCGGGGCGAATTTCCTGGATCAGGTTGTCGATGCAATCAATGCTGCCAAAGGCACAGCTACTATTGCAGGAATAATTGCAGAACTGGCAAATCCGACCTCCACAATGGACGGCGTCAATAACTTTATTAGAGATATCCAGCTCATTGCCGATAAAATCCGCCAACAAACCGGGCTACCGGATACTCCTTTTCTGGTTTCTCAATTCAGAAAAGGCTATTACCGGGACTCTCACGGTGACTATGCGGTTAATTTGAATTATACCAACCAGCTTGTTATCGAAATTGAAAATCTCCCCAACCTGGTCGAATATTGTGCTGTCATCCCCACCGATTTTTCGATGGACCGGGATAAATACATGCACGATCATTCTCATTATAACCTCTTGGGAATGATTAAATTTGGAAAGAATGCGGCCGATGTTATCGTGCAGAACAGTTGGGCACCGGCGACAATTACCGATACGCACCCTCCCCTAATACCATCGGGACTGCAGAGCGGTACCATAACGCCCATGAGCATAACCCTGCAATGGAATGCATCATCCGACAACGATGCCGTCAAAGAATACCTGGTATTCCTTGACAATACACTCGTCGCCCGTCCTGCCGCTA
>WJLZ01000116.1 GCA_014728215.1 Chitinivibrionales bacterium | reverse complement strand
GTATAAGTGCTGTATAATTAATAGCTTTATATCCCTTGGAATCCGTTACAACAATTTCGGGGAAAATTTTTTCAATTTCTTGAGCGCTGAATCCCATTTGCTTTGCAGAACGTGCTTTTAGTCTTTTTCTATTTTGATGATTAAATTCATATGAAATACCTTTCATTTTTTTTACTTTAGAAAGAGCACCTCTTATGTCACCAATATTTCTTTTTAAACGAATATCTGAAGTTTCATATAACGTTTCGCATTGAATTTCGTTATTACTGCGAATGTTACCATTTTATATTTGCTCCGCCCCAATCATTGATTGAATATCACATGGTTGAATATCACAGGTTCCAGACAGGAAAATTAAAGATTTTGTCATCAAGCTGCAAAGGCGCCCCCTGAAGAGAAATAACGACGCCATGCGATATAGAGGCATCAAGGGACATCATATATTGCAGATCTTCATAATCCTTTGCATCGATTCTTGATTTTGCCTTGATTTCTACTGCCACTGAGACCGTGCCGTTTGAGATAATCAGATCGGCTTCCCTACCTGTTTTCGTGCGACAGAAAGTAAGTTTCCAGGGGAGATGATTATATTCAACCTGCTTGACAATCTCATTATAAACGAATGCTTCAAAGAGCTTGCCGAACCAGCTTGTTTGCTGTGCCGGAACTGAACGATGACCGGCCACAAAATGAGCAAGTCCGGCATCGGCAAAATAATTTTTCGGACTCTTGCTTATCTGAACGCGCAGCCGTTTGCTGTATGGCTGAAGATGAGTTGCAATAAACGTATCTTTGAGAATGTCAAAGTAGGTTTTTATGGTGTTGGAGCTGACGCCTAAATCTTTGGCAAACGATGAATAGTTGGCTGTCTCTGTGTTTTCAGAAGCCGATAACACAAGATATCGACTGAAAATTCCAATATCCGACACCAGATTCTCCCGACGTATTTCATTTTCAAGGTATGATGCCTGATACGATTCCAACAAATCATCCACAGCATCTTCATCGTCAATCAGAAACGGTTCCGGAAGAAGCGTGTGTCTTAAACAGTTACTCAGGAAGCGGTTGTAATTCGAGGGCTGGCTGTATGAAATATCTAATAAGGAACCAGGCAATTGCAAAAGCACCGGCAGCATTGTTTGCTTTTTAAAAATTTCAGCCTGTGAGAGTGGATGAAGAATTCGGGAAATAAACCTCCCGGCCAGTGTTTCCGCCCGATGCTTCTTAAGCGGCCTTGCTGATGATCCCCATATCCAGAATTTTATCCGGCCTTTGTGCTCATCATATAATCCCTGAAGCGCCTGGAAAATATCCGGGATCTTCTGAACTTCATCGACAAAGACATGAAGTTTCTCCTTTTCACCGACACGCCTGAGCGCCTCCTGAATTTCACTGATCCATAACGCAATATCCGATTGATATTTATTTAAAATGATATAGTCCTGAAAAGGATAATGAAGGTGCCCGTTGATATTTTTCCGAAATTCATTCATTAGCGTGGTTTTCCCGGTTTGCCTCAAACCGAAAATATGCACAATCTGCGGCCGGGAGATAACTTTTTGAAGCCATTGTGAAAGCTGTCGCTGAATCATAGATTAAGTATACTATATTTTAAATGACATTTCAAATATAGATGCTAAATTTTAAGTGCCGTTTCAAATATAGACTGAATTATCCATAAATATAGGCAGCATTCAAGTTAAGTTGTTGATACTATCATCTTCGCCTTTCTCAAGGGTCGAATATATGGCCCCTGCATCTTTGTTTATTTGCTCCGTCCCAATCAATAAGTAGAGTGTTTAATGCCGGCTATTTTAGTAAAGAATTTGAGACCTTCCGCCGGTCGCCTTATTCCAGAGTGAAGGGAGCGAATCGCGGTGAAGCGCTACGAGATCCATGAAATTATCGGGGATTGGTTCATTTTTCAGCTTTAAAACCAGAAACATCACTTTAAAATCTTTCTGGCTGTTGGAATAGTCCGGAATACGTTCGCCATTCAATCGAATTATTCTTTCAATCGGTACCTGTCTGCTTTTTATAAACCGTGGTTCAGTTGCATAGCAATTCGGCCCATTGCCATTGTACAAATCATTATCTGGAATCGGCACAAAATCATGCATGGTTACAGGCATAACAGAGTCCGGCGGCATCAACCCCATTAAGTAAAGCGATAAGTCAGAAAAACGTAGTTCGTTGTTCCAGTATTTGTTTACGTTAATGCATATGGTATCCTGCTCGCTCAGTATCCACTGATTAAATGCCAATGGATCAAACACAGAGGTGTCGCCGGAAAACAGATCGGAATTATTCGGCCAGTGACCACCATATGGTTTTTTAGTCGTGTCCTCATATAAAACGACAACAGAGCAGAGCCAATTGTGCCCGATCTCATGGACTATACCATCAATAAAAGTGAATTGTAGCGGTTTTGCGCTATCAAATCCAATGAATAGCGGAATGTTGATTTTTGATTTTAAATTCTTTGCCAGGATATAGTATGGATTGTTTTTAGAAGGCGGATATCCTTTGCCAATGCCATATGCCCCAACATTAACATTAACACATGAAAAATCATGAGAATTTGCAAAAGGAAAAATCTCTATAATAAAATCATAGGCATCTTCATATAGCGAATAAAATTTTGTATACATTGTTATAAATTTAACAAACCTCTCGCCTTTGGCATCCTCTGGAAATGTCAGTTCATTTGCTGAATCTTCTTCTAAAATTGTTATCCCCGGACCATAAGGATTTTTCTCAAGCATGATAGTGCCGACATTCTCAGATTGTCCGCTAATAACTATTTTGGCGGGGAAATATCCATCTTTATTAAAAGTAAGCGTATCCTGGTTTGCCTGCTTTTTTCCAAGAATTTGAGTTTTGATTGGATCTTGACGAACATGTACATGACCATTCCGGATAAAAGATTTAC
>WJLZ01000115.1 GCA_014728215.1 Chitinivibrionales bacterium | reverse complement strand
TCATTGAAAGTGAAGTTGATACGATTACCGGTATTGTAGAAAAACATATCCACAATGAAAAGGCGCCACTGGATAAACGTCAGATGATCGTAACGGAATTCTTTACCTGGATTATGCCTCTCATCAACTATGTTGTTTATGAAGAACAACTCCAGGGGCATTTTGGTATGAGTCATGAAGAGCTCAAGAAAAGATTTTTCGAATCTCTTAAACAGACTCATATCGCCTATCATAAAAAATATCTTCAATAATCACCTTCTCCAACACATGCCTGCCTTTTGATCTTTGTCAAGCATGCCGTACCTGTCGAACCTGACATATGTGACAAGGGTCTAATGTGGGGAAAGACGACAAATCTTCCCTGGACAAGACCGATAAAATCAAGAAACTCATGAGTGAAAAAAGAGCTCTTGAGAAACAATTGAAAGAGCAAAAGGATCGGTTCAACACCTTTATTTCCCACCTTGCTTATGGCTATGTGGCATTGAACAAAGATGGTATCATTACCTACGCAAACCGGAAATGTGCTCAACTGGTTGGTTATAGGTCAACCCGGGCGCTTATCGGCCGCCATTTCAACGATTTTCTCGATAAAAAGGAATGGGAGCGGG
Source organism: Chitinivibrionales bacterium (assembly GCA_014728215.1). Lineage (NCBI taxonomy): Bacteria > Pseudomonadati > Fibrobacterota > Chitinivibrionia > Chitinivibrionales > Chitinivibrionales bacterium. The sequence goes on along the minus strand of WJLZ01000115.1, from coordinate 16,572 downwards.
GGTTCCGGAACCTTGCCAGGGCAGTAACCGAATCGAATAGTGGTCCCCATCGGTACTAGGCTTATAAAAGAGATGGTTCATCCTTTTATGTTGAGGTCAATACCCTTCCGCTCAAAGAGAACGAGGAAATCGTAGGGTTTCACTCGACCATCAGGCCGTGTAATTGATACCTCTCCGAAAAATCCCCATCCCCCGAAGGTTTTTTTTGAGGTAATGGATTTGCCTGTTCCATAATTTCTCCCTTTCAAATGATATATACCGATTTTGTTCGACTATAACCGGTAATTTAAATGCCATTGTCACTTTTTTTTGTAATGATGGCCCGATTTTTGCGACTAAATATAAGAGTTTGAACAGGTAGAATGAAGTATATGCCACAAGGAGGTGTTTATGAAAACAGTATTGTCATTATTCGCTACAGGGGCATTTATCCTCTCCTGCAACGGTACAATTCCTCATAACAGTGATGCAATTGCAAGCGCCGAAGAAGGAATGGTGGTTGCAACCTTTGCCGGCGGATGTTTTTGGTGCATGGAGCCCCCCTTTGAAAAGCTGGAGGGGGTCAGTGAAGTTATTTCGGGGTATACCGGCGGGGAAGAAGACAATCCAACATACAAACAGGTTTCATCAGGAGCGACCGGTCATGTTGAAGCTGTGCAGGTACTCTACGATTCTACCCGGATCGGTTATGGAATGCTGCTTGAAACTTACTGGCAGAGTATCGATCCAACCGATTCGGCTGGCCAGTTTGCCGATCGGGGGAACCAATATGCACCGGCGATCTTTTATCACAATGATAAGCAGCGGATGCTTGCGGAGCAGTCAAAATCGAATCTGGAAATGTCGGGAATTTTCAGCTCTCCAATCGTGACCCCGGTTCGTCCGGCAGGGCCATTCTATCGGGCAGAAGAATATCATCAGGACTATTACAAAAAAAACGAGCAGCACTATAAAAAATATCGGGTCGGTTCGGGAAGAGATGGATTCCTCGACAGCCGATGGGGTGATCGTGATACGGTTAATCTCGTTTATTCAAAGCCACCCGAGGAAGTCATTAAAAACAATCTGACATCGCTCCAGTACAAAATTACGCAACAAGATGGAACCGAACCTCCCTTTAATAATGAATACTGGGATAATAACGATGATGGTATTTATGTCGATATTGTTTCGGGTGAACCACTCTTTTCCTCTGCTCATAAATTTAAATCGGGCACCGGGTGGCCGAGTTTTTATAAGCCCCTTGTTGATGAAAATGTCATTGAAATCAACGGTAGGAATGGTGGTATCAATGGAGTTGAAGTCCGCAGCAAGTATGGAGATTCTCATTTGGGCCATGTCTTTAATGATGGTCCTCCGCCCACCGGCCTTCGGTATTGTATTAATTCCGCCGCGCTTCGGTTTATTCCCAAAGAAGACCTCCAGGAACAGGGGTATGGAAAGTTTGTATCGGGGTTGAATGGGGGATAACAGTACCCCCTTGTATTTTCAAAATAGTACATAACTTGCAAAAGTTATATTATCGTTCTTAATCTTTTGTCTTTGAAAAAGAACAAGGGACGATACAATAATACTCGCCCGATAGAAAGGTTTCCCTGATGCTGAAGAGAGAACCCGAATTGTTTCCGATTAAGAAAGAATTCATCTATCTTTCCCACTGCAGTGTTTCTCCACTGTATTACCCGGCCTTTCTCAGAGAAAAGGAGCTTACCGAAGAACATTGCAGGAAAGGCATTGCGGGCAACTATGGATACCGCGAAATTCTTCAGGAATTTCATGAGGCAGGAGCATCGCTTTGTAAAACAGAGCCGACAAATATCGCTTTTATGAAAAACACCACCGAAGGCATTTCTCTGATTGCCAATGGATATCCTTTCGAAGCCGGGGATCAGATTGTTGGTTATACCCACGAATATCCGGCCAACTACTATCCCTGGAAGATGCAGGAAAAAAAAGGCGTTGAATTCATCGAACTTCCCAACAGGGGGGGAGAGAAATCAGAGACTGGATCTGAAATGCCCTTTGGCTGGTCCTTTGATGATCTCGAGCGAAGCGTCTCTTCCCGAACAAAGATCGTCGCTCTCAGTCATGTCCAGTTCACCTCTGGGTTTGCCGCAGACATAAAAAGACTGGGTGAATTCTGTTATGAAAAAGGAATTGATCTAGTTATCGACGCTGCCCAGAGCCTCGGAACGCTTCCTGTTTATCCTGAGGAATACCATATCTCAGCGGTGGCGTCATCGGGGTGGAAATGGATGTGCGGTCCCTTGGGTACCGGTATTCTGTATACCAGTCCAAAATTAAGGGATAAGCTTCAGTACGCCATCGCCGGTGCCGACATGATGAAACAGGGGACCGATTATCTGGACCACCGATGGAATCCTGTCTCCGATGCCGGACGGTTTGAGTACAGCACTGTTTCACTTTCCCTTGCGGCGGGCTTGACTGTCTGTATCAATGAGCTTTCGGTGAAATATGGTCTCGAAACGATTAGGGATGAAATTTTCAGGCTTCAGGATATCATTATTAAAAATCTCGACCCCGATAAATATGGTACGCCCGGGTTACCTGATACAAACAGGTCGGGCATTCTTTCCGTGCTTTGCAAAAAAGAATCGTCCGATAAAATTGCGGCCTCACTGGCCGAACAAAAAATTATCTGCAGTCCGAGAGAGGGCTATCTGCGTATCGCACCTCATTTTTATACCGATGATGACGAGATTTATCGAACGATATCATTTTTGAATGGCCGGTGATTTAATCGAATGCCCTGGCTGTTTTCCAGGTTTCCCATACCTTTCCCACAAGCTGGGGACCGGGTTTGAGCGTCTCTTTTCCCGGTTTCCATCCTGCCGGTGTTGCTTCGGTACCCTTACTTTTCCGTACATGCTGGAATGCCGTCAACTGGCGAAGGGCTTCATCAACACTTCTTCCGACCGATGGTGTCAGTATTTCGTAGCCCTGGATAATACCATCCGGATCAATAAGAAACCGTCCCCGATTTTCAACCCCCACATCGTCATCGTATACCCCGTATGCCGTTCCAACGTTACCGCCGGGGTCCGAAAGCATCGGATAGGGGACTCCACCCGTTGCCATATTCGACACCTCTTTATCATTCCATACCTTATGGACAAACATGCTGTCCACGCTCATGGAAAGTACCTCGGCGTCGAGTTTCTCAAATTCGCTGTATTTTTCTGCGACCGCAGAAATTTCAGTCGATCAGACAAAGGTAAAATCACCGGGATAGAAAAAGAGCATTACCCATTTCCCCCGGTAATCCGATAGTTTAACATTAGTAAATTGTCCTTTGTGGTATGCCGGCGCCGTAAAATCTGGCGCTTGTTTTCCAACCATAACCATAATCAATCCTCCCTGTTTCATAGAAGATACTACTCTTCCCGGTTTCTGTTGTTTTCATTTCTAATCTACTACAAACACCGGTCCGTTTTCAATCGATAGGACAAAATTATTGGATTTCGGGAAACTCGATTCGGGCGCTCGATAAAAAAGGCGGACCGGGCCGAAAAATCCGGAGATTTTCTTCCAACCATAATCATAGATTTGACCTCCTTTCTTTGAGCGGATTCTTTGCTTTTTCGGGCATAAGCATTCTCCTTTAAATGGTAAATGTTTTATAAATAAAAGTCCGGTACCGATACGGGCTTGTATTTAATTCCCTGTTCCCAAATTGCAGGTCATGAAACGTGAATATACAATAAATCATTATGTTTGGTGCTCGTGATAACGATGCGCCCTTGTCTCGGGCTTGAGCAAATATACCGGGCTCATGTAGTAGCCGGAGTGATGGATACCGCATATTTTATAATGCTTCTTTAGTAACCGCACGATACTATCACCTCCATACCGGCGATCGGTCAGGTAGAGGTGCGGCGCAATAATCAGGGAGAATTGATGAGTTGAAATTTTCTTTTCGATTTCGGGAAATGATGTTATCCCGGTTTCTCTGACCTGAAAAAGGGAGTTGAACGGGGTATACAACGTTTTTCCCGCCTTATAGGCCTGCATGTCATGAACCAGTGCATATATTTCTCCCGGGCTCGATGCGATCAGGCGCTCGATCTCTTTGATAACGCTTTTGTCGAGTCTGGATGGAATTACAACGGGCCGGATCGCGATAATCAACTGCGCCACCAGAAGTAACGGGATACAATACTGCCAAAACGGTGTGCTTAATTTGTTTAAAATAAGGTGTGTTCCACCCGCAGCAGTCAGCGACAAAGGGATAAGGGCAAAGGCGAAATTACTGACCGAGCCGCCGGTGGTGGCATAGCTGAACAGTGCAGCCGCGCAGGAGAATGCTGTGACCCAGAAAACCGGGTTTGTATAATTGCGGCGAAAAGAGAGTAACCAGGGTATCGATGCCGCTATAAAGAAAAATCCATTCTTGAGAAGAAAGTATGCTCCGTGAACCAGGCGATACCCAACGATCCTGTAGGTTGACGGTATTTCGAAACAATATGCGTAAAAACCACCGTTGGTAGCGACGTTTGCCGCGTAGCCAATGCCGATACCCGCAGCAAGGGTTGTCAAAAAGGGTACTACCATTTTTTCCTGCATTATCAGAAAGCCGCTTATGCTCAGGGCTGCAAAAAAAACGATACCGGTCTGCTTTACATAAAAGGCAAGCAGCGCAAATGCCAGGGCGATCCACCATTTTTTCATACCTCGACCGGGCAGTGTCGCAAAGTAGAGTGAGAACATGCCGAGCAGAAGGCACAGGGCATTGGGATGGTATTTCTGAAAGGTATGACCGGTTAGCGATTGGGAAGCCAGCGCCAGCAGCACTCCTGTCCAGACCGGAAACCGCGGCAGATGCATGTTCCTCGCAAGGACAAGGCCGGTTACCAGAAGAATACCGGTAAAAGAGAGAATAGAAAGCAGTCTTCCGGTCCAAAGCTGCGCGCCGAAAAGCGCATTGAGCGGTGCGCCAAGCAGTTGCATACCGAAAGTATACGGAATGCCGGTCAGATGATCGGGGCTTATGCGGGGATACGGATTTCTCCCCCGGCTTATCAGTTCGGTCTGATAGCACATGTCCCATTCGCCCCAGTCCTTGTGTTCGTACGGCCAGGTCAGCGAAATCCAGACAACGGTTCCCAGGAGCACCAGATGGATCGCGCCCAGCGCTGCCGGAAGAACAATTGTTAATGGAGAGATATGTTTATGAAATTGAGGCATACTGATACGGTCTGTTTTATCTTTTGTAACGGCATTATTCCTGCAAAGCGGGCGCTTATTTTCAGGTCGGCAGCTCGTTCCCCAACTGCCGCTTCTGTTTTAATGGTGCGGTTTCGAATCGTATCACGCATATACCGGTTGAACCCCGCATAGACTGCTTCACAGTAGAGCACCGGGTTTCGCTGTCGAATGCCGGTGATCAGATCGTGATAATAAAACCCGTTGCTGATCCAGGAAAATATGATAAGCAGTAAATAACGGGGATACCGGAGCCATCCGAAAATAAGCCCCCGGTAATGTGAGAGAAAATGTATTCGCTGAAGAAATTTCCGGGCCCGGGCATGATCATCGGGAGAGAGCCCGCATGAAAGCACCGGGCCGCCTCCTGATTTCTGGGAGTAGCCATGCAGGTGAAGCCGGGGGCTGATCCACCCGTTGTCTATAGCCCGGCGCCATATCGGTGCGCCCGGATAGGGAATCAAAGAAAACACCTGGGTCAACGACGGTTTCAATTGTCGTATCAGTGATGCTGTTTTTTCGATACTTTCCCATGTTTCGGCCGGCGCACCCACGATAAATGAACAGAGGAGCCTGACCTTGTTGTTGCGGATAATCCGGGCCGCCCGAATGAACGTTTCGACCGATTCGCCTTTGTTAAGTTCATCGAGCACCAGCGGGTCCCCGCTTTCCACACCCATGTCGATTTGAATGCATCCGGCCTGCTTCATCAGTTTCACCATCGACTCCGAGATACCGTCGGCCCTGCACTGACATCCCCATCGCATGTGCAGGTTTGATTCGATCAGCGTACGGCAGAAATGTTCGGTCCAGGTGTTATTCGATGCAAAGATATCATCGGCAAAATAAACGGCGGTAATACCGAATGTTGAGTGAAGATATTTCATCTCTTCGACTACATTCTCCACCGAGCGTCGTCGGCAGTGCTTTCCCGTTACTGATTTTGAATCGCAGAATGCGCATGCATACGGACAGCCGCGGGAGGTAATCATGGTCGCAGTACCGGGGCGCACGAGACCGCGTATGTTTCCCGGCGGAGAAAAATAAAACTGGTGACAGTCAAGAAGTGTCCGGTCGATTACGGGAAGCGAATCGAGATTTTCAACCGGGGGAGGGGGAGAGGTCTGGATATAGGTGTCTCCCCGAAGGTAGCCTGTTCCCGGAATTGAATCGAGCGCCCGGCCTTCGGCATGAGCGGTACAGAGCAAGGGAAAACTCACCTCGGCTTCGCCGATTACCACGATGTCCAGATCACACTCCCTGAGTGTCTGTTCGGGCGTCGATGAGGTATGCACGCCGCCGGCGCAGTAGAGCGCAGACGGATACCGGGCCCGCAGAGTGCGGTTTATCTCGATGACTCTCGGATATGCCGGCGTTTCAAACCCGTAACCAATAATATCGGGCCTGAATTCGAGTGTTTTGTGCATATAGTAATCGTTGTCATCGGGAAAAATATCCAAAACACGGACATCAAAGCCATGCTGCCTGCAGACTGTGGCCAGCAGGAGAAGGCCCAGGGGTTCCATATTGTCGTAATTGATTTTCGGATGAAGCAGCAATATTTTCATGAGAAAGTAAACAACGGGCCTTTACCATAAGTATACATTGTACGATGCTCCGGCGCTGATAACCGTCTGATTGTTTTCCCAGTCGGTTCCGGATACGGCTTTGCCGTAACCTGCTTTCAGGCTTATTTCTGTTTTGTTCGATGGCGTCGTTTTCAGGGACAGCGAGGGCAGCAGGCCGAAAGATTTCCATTCCGGCGTGCCCCAGTCGGTATCGGTATAGTAGCTGAACTGAGGGAACAACTCGAAGCCGATTTTTGTTTTTGCGGTGAGTGCCATCGATGCCGCGATACTCAGATAGGAGCTGAATGAGTAACGCCCGAATCTGCCGCCCTCGGGGATACCGGTGATGCATGTCCTTCCCAGGAATTCACCGCCGATGGTTAATTTGTCGTTCAGGAATGACCCGATCCGGTATCCCAGCCCGGTCAGGAGCTTGATGTTTTTTGAGCCGATCCAGGCCGTATGGGAGGTCGGATACCCCATCGGAACAGCAAGGCCCAGCCGGGGCTCCACCGGCCCGAGTCGTTTGCCGAAATACAGCGATAGATCAGCAGGATATACGGCATAGCGCAGGCTGTCACCGAAATCTTCGAAAGTTACCATCACGGGGAACCCGGCATAGGCTTTGACGGCGCCGATATGGTAATACAGCGAAAATTTTGCCGTGTTGAAATATGAATCCTTGCCGGTTTCACCGGTATTGTCATTGGTCGTAATCCATGTCCCCAGAGAGAAAACACCAAGATCGAGACCGAATGCAGTTTCTGCTCGGGAGGGCCTGTACAGTGATATGAGCAGTACGATAAGTAGTATCAGTTTTTTTTTCATAGCATCCGGTTCCCACCTATGCACTTACCGGTTATTAACTGTCCAGTCGTAGGGTACAAATTCAAGTGCATTATTCTGTACCGCTGCTTTTTTCGATTGATCGTTGAGATAGCTTGCGATAAAATCGTTTACTGTTCCCCCGGCTTTGCGGGAGAGTCCTGTTTCGGATGCCGTATCCCGCACGAATCCCTCGAAATCACTTTTGTACCAGTTGAATAGCATGCTGACCCGGACTGTTCCCGCCGATGGAATAATTGTGTTGAACTCATTGTTGTTTATAAATTCGAAGGTGTTTCGGTCGAGAATCGCATACAAACTGTCACCGGTATAGGCCCGGTTGATAAGCGGCGGGCAGCTCAGTGCCGCACAGACCAACGCAAAATGGGTGCGCGGTTCATTGAATTTTTTTATGTACGATGGATTTTCTCCTTTTTCGAGCTTATCAAGACTCGTATAGATGCCGGAGACGGCAATTTCCTGCGAAAAGAGCTGGAAATTATGCTGCGGCTGGGGAGTCAGGCCGTAGTTCTGAAGGTGATAGATTACCAGGATATTATAGCTGTTGATCCAGTAGGCCAGAGAATCACGGGGTGACTGCAATCCGGACATATCAAAAACTGCGATACTGTCGACCAGGTCTTTCAAGAGCGGATCTTCCCAGAAATCCTCATAGTCTACCAGACCACGATCTTCAGAGACATAGGTGTTCATCAGTGTATCGGTTGCATGGATAATAAAAGACAGATTTGTATTGTCGGCCGCATAGCTCCGGTTATTTGCAAGATCGATGGTCCCCGAGCAGCAAAGGTGGGTGCAGGCGATCAACGGGAGAAACGTTGAAATTTTCGCTGATTTTTGCCTCATAATCTCACTTTCCTTATCATATCTGTTAGGCAAAGCATAAAAATTCTGAATTATTCAATGCCTTAATTTGCAATGTTCATGCCATCACTGAAATCAGCCTGATTTAATACGGCACAAATGGCATCATAAACCGAAAGCAAATGGATTGGTGAGATAAAAAAGTAAAAGACCGCTTTGAGTATACAAGCGGCCTTGATGTGCAGATTTTTAGCGGAATACCTGATTATTTTTCGTATTTCCGTTTTCTCATCGCTCCTGCTCCAAGCAGGAGGGTTCCCAGGAAAAGAAGCGACGCCGTTCCCGGTTCAGGCACCGTCACCTTCGCGAATTTCATGGTCACTTTCATGTCTTCAGGACCCGGCTCATCGGTCCAGTCTAAATCGATTTTCCCGCTTAAATCCAGCGATGAAAATGCCGGATTATCGGTATATAATGCCCCGCCGAATTCTCTGTCGGATGTCCATACATGGTCACCGCTGTTGATATCGGGAAGGCTCTCCGAATTCAGTACCAGATCGCTCAGTGTTATCTCCCTTGAAGGATCGGATTCTGTTCCTTTGACGATTGTGGATACTCCGACCCCGTTGAACGAGGCAACACCGGCAAGGCTCGTGCTCAGTGGATCGCCGTTAATATCCGTGAGATTGTCTGCATCGAATGTGAGAATATCGGAAGCATCATCATAGGTCAGGGTGAAATCCATATCGTACGCATCAGTGGCGTCGGTATTCCACTCAAAATAGCGTACCGTACTCCAGTCAACCGAGCCTTCTTTGATAAACACAATCTCCCAGTCGTACTGACCGAGCCCCTGACCGCCATAACGGACAACAAGCTCAGCACTTTCACTCATAACCCCGGGCACTTCACCCGTATACGAGACCATCGGAATCGGGTCCGCCGATACCAGAAAAGCAGCGATCAGCAAAAACGCAAGTGCTTTTCTTTTCATAGTAACCTCCCCATCATAAAAGAGTTTAATAAAACGGATTTTATCAGAGCCTGCACAAAGAGATCAAAGAGAAGCAATTTACATGCCAATTAAATATGATTTATGCGTATTTAAATTAAACAGAGCATTTGTTTAATTTTTATTTAAATTTTTGATATTATGAGTGAGAGTAATGGATTATGTATTTAATTTCAAGACACAACCGTTTGGGCATATCTGTGTTAAATATGCGAAAATGACAACGAGCAGTAGCAGATTTGCAAAAAAATTATCATCGTAACGGCATTTCCTGAGCGGCAGTGGGGGAAGCGGTGGAGAAATGTCTCCATTAATTGTATCCTATTATCCATCAATTCCCCTGCATGGGAACGATCAGCTTGTGCCGGAAAACCCAAACCAACGCATTCGCACCAACCAGCACAATAAATCCTGCCAGTCCGGTTCCACCGATCAGAAGCTCATTGCCGCCTTTCACGTAGACGATCGAAATGCCGATAGAGGCGTTGATTGAGCCATGGAGGATCGAAGCGGCTATTACCGAACCTGATTTCATGCGGACAAGCGTGAACAGGGGAGCCCACAGAATACAGAAAATGATCATCATGAAAACACCCGCCACGGGAAAGTGAGGGTAATTGTGTCCCTGAAGAATCAGCGGGGCATGCCAGATTCCCCAGGTGGCGCCGGTTAATAACGAAAGACGCCGGAATCCCAGGTGTTTCCACTCTTTGTACAGAAATCCCCGCCATCCGAGCTCTTCACCGAACCCAGCGACCGCATTGACGGTAATGGCCGCAATGAGCGCCTGAAGGATCATTACATAAATCGGGGCTATCGGTATGGTTTTCATCTGCTCCTGCATCTGCGCGTACTGCTCAGGCGTCATGGTCTCCTGAAGCCGCGCCAGAAAACCTTCCATCTCCGGGGCAAATTCAACTCCCGGCAAAAGCAGGCTTACCCCGAATGTTGCCCCAGCAATAACCGGCGGGAGAAGCCAGGCAACCGCAAACCACCGGTTCAATTTGAATCGAATAGCCAGCGGCTCTTTCAGGTTCTCCCGCATGACAAGTTTCTGCGCGACAATCGCTGCAATCATGGGCATGAACATATATGCAGTCGCCACCGCCAGCGCAGCCGGGGTGTTCCACTTCCCACCAAGCAGCGGATAGAGAATGCCCATCAGCCAACTCAGCCCGAAACTGAGTGCGAGATACGCTATAAGCCCGTTTTTATTCACTGTAGTATCCTTTCTTTTTGAACCAGGACGAGGACGATTGTTGTTCCCCTCGTGCGTTCGTGACTTCGTGCGCTCGTGCGCTCGTTCCTGCCCCCATCACCCGCACTTCGCACACACCTCATTGGGCAGTTCATTCTTTTCAAAAAAGAGTTTGATATTCTCCAGTGTCGTTTCCGCAATCGCGGTGAGTGCTTCACGGGTGAAAAAACCCTGGTGTGAGGTTATCAGCACATTCGGGAATGTAAGAAACCGTGCTAAAATATCATCGGTAATAGTCATGGATGAGTAATCTTCGAAAAAGTAATCGGATTCTTCTTCGTAAACATCCAGCCCGGCCGAGCCGATACTTCCTGATTTAAGGCCTTCGACCAGGTCTCGTGAATCGATCAACGCACCTCGTCCGGTATTGATAATCATCACCCCTTTTTTCATTGTATCGATGCTTTTTTTGTTTATCATATGCTTTGTATCGGGTGTCAATGGGCAGTGAAGGGTGATAATATCCGATTCCTTGTAGAGTGTATCCAGGTGATGATACTCAAAGCCATGCGCCTGTGCATAGGAATCATCAGGATAGGCATCGTAGGCAACGATGGTCATGCCGAATCCTCTGAGAATCTCGATAATCGCTTTGCCGATTTTCCCGGTCCCGATAACCCCGGCGGTCTTGCCGTACATATCAAAGCCCATCAGGCCGGATATGGCGAAGTTATTGTCTCGAATTCGATAGTACGCACGGTGGGTTTTGCGATTCAGGGTCATCATGAGCGCGGCCGCATGCTCGGCTACGGCCCGGGGAGAATAGGCCGGCACCCGCACCACAGGGATTTTGCCCTGCGCCGCTTTGAGATCCACATGGTTATAGCCCGCGCTCCTGAGCGCAATGAGTTTGATACCAATCCGGTGAAGCTCTTCGATGACTTCAGCGGAAAGGGTGTCGTTAACAAAGGGACAGATGACTGTGTGCTCATTCGCCAGCTTGACAGTCTTGGGGGTGAGCTTGTTTTCGAAATAGTCGATTGCATAGCCGTAGCGCTTGTTTATATTCGGGAAAAAATCCCGGTCGAACGGCTTGGTGTCGAAAAATGCTATGGATGGTTTCATGAGAACAGACCTTTCAAATTAATCCTTATTGCAAACGGTGCCTCTTCAGGTAATATACTATGATGTCCTGAAAATTGCTTGAGTGCGGAAAAAGGATGGGACGGGGGGAGTAACAGAGCCTGATAATTCCCGACAGACTTCTTCCCATGCGAAAGGCTTTCGCATGGATACAAAAAGGCATTTTCAACGTGGGGTTTAAGGGGATGGCAATCCCCTTCCATTAATAACAAGAATAATAGCAAATCCATCTGGAATGGGCCGGGCGCCCCTTCATCAATTACCTGATGGAGATTTGAGATTCCGGATCCTCGCAGGTTGTTTAAAAAAGACTATCCATTGTAAGGAAATTGTCGATAGCTGAGGGCAGGCCGGGTGTTTTTTCAATGCCGTAGGTGGTGATCATTGTTGTGACAATATGATAATTTGTTTTTGTAATTTGTTTGAAAAGCCGTTTTTTTCGTGAAAGGATATCAAGGTAATTTTTCGATGGTCTGTAGATATCGGTTGAGAATTTTATTTCGCACAGGTTAATAGTCCGATCAGACCGTTCTATTATAAGGTCAATCTGTGCCCCCCGCTCTTCCACACCTTTTTCGGGCATGTGCCGCCAACTGTTTTCAAATGTTACCACGCCGCTGATTCCGAGTGTTTCTTTTATTTTGTCGATATGTTTCAAGCAGATTCCTTCAAATGCATACCCGGCCCACGTTTTCCATGACTGCAAATTGGATTTTTTCAGCCAATAATCAGGGGTTTCTGCAAGAATCAGTTGCTCTCGAACCGGCTCTATCCATTGAAGATAAAACAGCGCATATTCGTCAATGAGACGATAAAGTTTCCCTTTATGTCGTTTTTTCCACGCTGGTACTTGCAGTATGAAACCGGCTTCTGAAAGTTCCTTTATCGCAATGCTTGCCTCGCCGCCCGATTCAAGGCCGGCAGCACCTAAAATTTCATCACGAGTGGCCCCCTTTTTAAGCGAAGCAAGCGCGTGGATTATTTTTAAATGTGTTTCATGCTTATCGAATAAAGAGCTGAACAGGCGGTCGAATTCATCGATAAGGAATCCGTCTTTTCGAAAACAGAGATTGTTGATTATCTGGGCCGATGAATCGCCATTGTTTATCAAGGAAAGATAAAAGGGTATACCTCCTAATGCCATATATGTCTCAAGGATATGACGTTTTTCCAGGATGATACCGCGTGATTCCAGGTACTGCTGAGTTTCACAAAGGTTAAATGGAAGCAGTCGGATAATTCGGGTTATTCGGTTGTGGAGGCCGCCCTTGTTGCTGATAATTCTTTTTATTATCCATGAGGCGGCAGAGCCGCAAACAATCAGAAGGAGATTCGCATAGCGTGATCTGGAAAAGTATCTGTTCCAGTGATAGTCCATTGATGCCGTAAATCCGGGGTCATTTCGATCAATCCAGGGGAGTTCATCAAAAAAAATAACGATTTTGCCGGAGGGATCCCGGCTAATTGCGGCATCGACAGCCTCTCTGAGCAATCCGAAACATGCTTCCCAGTTATCCGCTGAGGGTTTTTCTTTTCCGCCATAAAATTTGTACGAAAGCTCACTTAAAAATCGGGCAATATGGACTTCATTCGATGAATCTTTTGAACCGATTAATTCAAAGAATATCCCTTTCCCTTCAAAATATTCGCTGATAAGAAAGGTTTTCCCCACCCGACGTCTTCCATACAACGCCAGAAATTCCGGCTTTGTCGAATTAAGTAGATCGTGAAGGATTTTTTTTTCGGTTTTCCTGCCGATTATTGAGGTTTCCATAGATCACTCCGCCAAAACTTATAAATAAAGATAACATATGGCGGAATAAAATGCAATATTTCCGCCAAATATATGTTTTAATTAGTAGATTTGGACTGCAGCCGAATTCCGGTCTAATTCCCAACAGACTTGGTAAGGGGAGAAGTGTTGCTGACAACGACCATAATAGATCTAAAGTTTTTTAATTTCGTTTAGATCATTTTCTAATTCATTGTCATCATAATGCGCCGGAACTTTTCGTGCTGCACAAATCTGCCTGAATTCCCATAATGACATATCCGCCAATTCTCTGGCTTTTCCAATTGAGAGCCTTCCCTGACTATAAAGACTGATAGCCAGCTCTATCTTGGCATCTTTCACCGACAGGTGGGCGGAATCCAGAATATCCTGTGGAATTTGCAGTGATGTCGTAGCAGACATAGATCAACGCTCCTCAAGATTTGCCATACACACCGATAAATAATCTGTTATAATTATAAAATTCAAATCTCATTGCAGCCAGTAAAATAGTATTAAACAGTGGATTACGCTACTTTTCCGCCCTTAAACCCGGTAAGGTAAATGCCTTTTATATCCCCCTTTACATACCGTACATTCCGGGCGGCCCCCATGGGGCCGAAACGATCCGGATATTGCTAATCGACAGGATCGTGCAGAAATTATGTCGGTGATGTTATGTATGGGCGTTCAATTGAACGCCCATACATAACCCTGCATAACGGACATATGAACGTCCCACAACCAGCGAAACATGCCGCATCTCATGAGGCGGGGAATAGATTGGGGTGGTTGGCCTTTCATTTCTACAGACATACCGGCTCTAGCGAGCCTGAGAATCCGGAATCTGCCGCTATTTTTCTACAGACATGCCGGCTCTATCGAGCCTGGAAATCCGGAATTTGCCTTTTTTGCTGAAACCTGAACACCCCAACACAACAAATGACAACCATTCAACCCCTCAGCCGCAAAACGATCAATCAAAACCGCTAATCAATTACCATCGTGACCTCGTGCGCTCGTTCTTCCCTCTTCCCTCGTCGCGTCGTCGTGTCGTCGCGTCGTCGCGTCGTTTCCCACCCCCCCCAAATCTGTGACCGCAATCACAAACATATCATTTAATACGTTAAATTTCCGTAATTTAATTGACTTAAATTCAGATTTCAGGTACAATTAGATAGATATATACAATTATATAGCATAAGGAAATTCAGGTGTCAATTCCTGTGTTTATGCCTGGATTATTTTGGCGTGATTGAAAAAAAAGTTTATAATGACAGCAATGCCCGCTAAAAAAAGAAATATTCAGTCAAGCATCGGCAAGCATAAACCGCTCATGGCCACACTCCTGCTGGTATTGACGGCTGGTGTTTTTGTTTCCCTTTGGGCGGCGATCGGGTTTGACGCCAGCTCGAGCGGGTCGTCAAGCAGCACAAATACCTGCTCGTGGAGTCATACTATCGGCTCTAACGACAATAGGGTGCTTATCGTCGGGGCTTCGGCAGCGGATGCAGGCGAAGGCTCAACCGACAACCAGGTCACTAGTGTCACCTATAATGGGACTAGCATGACAAAAATAGCTGACGCAGGCCCTGCCGGGGGATGGGGAGAAGATATCGAAGTCAGTCTCTGGTATGCCATTGAATCCAGCTTGCCGGCAAGCGGCGGAGCGTATACTATAGCGGTAACCTATAGTGGAACTAATAATAATAATGCCTGCGCAGCAATCAGTTTGTACGATGTCGCCCAGCAGGCTCCTGAAGCGAATAATTCATCATCAGGACTAAGCGGTACTCCCTATTCCAGTTTCAGTACCTCGGTAACGACACTCACCGATGGCGCCTGGATCGTTGATGCTCAAACAAACAAAAAAGGCACCGGTGGTTATAATACTGCGGTTCCTTCTACAGGCCAGCAAAATGAAAAAGAAATTGTAAATACTTGGGCTGGAGTAGGTATGTCCACAGAGTCTAAAGCAACCGCCGGTTCCGAAAGTATGGGGTGGGGAAGCTTTAGTACTAATCCGGAGCTATACGGCCATGTTCTTGCTGCGTTTGCTCCCGTTACAAACAATGCGCCTTCCGTAAACCTCGATTCCTACTCGCAGGGAACCGGAGGTAATGGACAAGTCACCGTTCAATATGATCTCAGTGACGCTGATGGCGACAACTGCAAACTCCTGATCGAATACTCCTACGACAATTCCACCTGGTACCAGGCATATATCTCGAGTGCTTCCACCGGAACGGTCAACAATACCGGCACAGGTACCGGCGCATCGACCGGCCAGATCACCGGCATCACCACCAACCGGAGCAATGTAACGTTTGTCTGGGACTCCGATAATGCCGGGAACGAAAATGGCGCCTTTACCGGTGAAGACGCCTCGGTGTATATCCGGGTAACTCCCAACGACGGGACCATTGACGGCACCACTCAGACCTCTGCGGCCTTTACGGTCGACAATCAGGATCCGTCCGTATCCACGGCAGTCCATTTTGAAACCGATCCGCCCGTCGCCGGTACCGGCTTTCAGCTCGACGCCGCTTTTACCGACGGTAATCCCAATACCAATACATTCTATTACGATCTCAACGGCGCCGGCTACGACGCCGGTACGGCTGGTGACGGTAACACCGCCAACCCCTCACCGGTGACACTTTCCGTAGCGGTCAACGGCGACGACTATTTCGATGCAATCAGGTGCATTCACGTTGACGATTACGGGAACAGCACGACCACCGAGGTCACCACCGATAGATGTGTCAAGCCGTATCAGCCTCCCGCGCCCACGGTGGACAATGCCACCGCAAGTACCGCGGATGTACAGGTGAACGAGCATGCCTCGGAAGCAAGCGGGTTATCGTATGCCATGTATGTATCGCCGGCAGTGAGCGGGAACAACTGGGTGCAGACCAACGGCTCGGTTGGCGCAAGCGAAGCATGGCAGACCGCGGCTGCGTGGGGGACCGTCACGGTTACCGGTCTCAGCTCACCAACCACGGAG